>JAGFJJ010000016.1 GCA_024102815.1 Phycisphaerae bacterium | reverse complement strand
CCGATGCCGTAGTTCTCCGCCCGCGCGTCGACGATGGACGTGATCTTCGTCGCGTCCGCGGTCACCACCGCCACGCGGAACACGTCGGCGGGAAAGGCGCCCGTGGTGACGGCCAGCGCTCCCTGGTCGTTGAGGTAGACGTAGGAGGTCGTAGAGTTGGGCACGTTGATCGATCCGCCGTCGAAGTAGAGCCGCGTCGTGCCGACGCGGTAGTTCGCCGCGAAGACGTGCACCGTCAGCCCGGTCGCCAGTTGCACGGCGGCGCCCATCGCCGCACGCAGCAGCAGGTTCCAGGTGTGCAGTTGCCCGCTGACCACCTTGTCGATGATCGTGGGGCTGCTCTGGTCGCTGTCGTCGAAGCCGATGTAGGGCAGTCCGATGGCGTGGTTGGTGCCGCCCAGGGCGATCGCCGGGTCCCGTCCCAGCAGTGGCAATGTCGGATTGGGCATCTCTTTTCTCTCTGCTTCGTGCCTCTGTGCCTACGTGCCTTCGTGCCTATTCAATGGCAAATCGAACCCGCCTCGAACCGGCGTCGAACGTCTCCAGTGCAAACCGTTTCACCGGACGCGGATCGGTGGCCGAGACGAAGTGTTCGAGCTCCACCGGGGCCGACTGCGGCACGCCCGCCGGGCTGGTCGCCACGACGCCGAACGTCCGCAGCCCGTATCCCGCGCGAATGCTCACCGCCACGTCCACGTAGCTCTCCGTCGTTCCCGCCTTGCCCGCCAGTCCGTCGCGCGATCCCGATCCGTCCTGCCGTCTGCCCAGGCGTCCATCGCCGGCGATGCGTTGCAGCGGCGGCGTATTCGCCGGACGCCCGGGAAACACCTCCACGGGTCGGCCCAGCAGCGGCCGCGTGTAGTCCACCGTGCCCGTGCCCCGGTCCTCGTACACTTGCAGGCGCGTGCCCGCGTCCCACGTTCGCGCCACCGGCACGCGGAGGATCACGTTAACCCTGCTCACTGTCGGCCTCCGGTTCGTGGCGCAGGTCCGCCAGGTGGTACGTGGTCTTGTAGCCGTTGGCTTCCGGGTCCCAGGCAATCTCCCGGCGCACGATCGCGGGGAAGCTGGTGAACGGAATGCCCAGTCCCTGCACGCCGCTGAAGGAGTCGCCGATGCGCCAGCGGTCATCGATCCAGGGCATGCTCACCGGACCGCTGTGCTCCGCCCGCGCCGACTCCTCCACGAAGCGCGTGCCGTAGGAGACCAGTGCCGCCGTGTCGTCCCGCGTCTCGAAGCGTTCTTCGTCGGTGGGCAGGTCGTCGAGGTGGCTGTTCTGCCCGCGCCGCTTGTCGAAAGCGAATCGTTCACTCACGTCTACGACGCGTGCCCGGGGCCGGGGCATCGGCGCCGGGCTCGGCACCGGCGCGTGCAGCAGGCGCTCGTCGCCTTCCACCACGCAGGTCACCGCCACTTGCAGCGTGCCCCGCAGATACGCTTCGAGGTAGGTGAGCGGATCGGGGTCGTTCGGCTCCGCCGCCAGGGCCGGGCTGTTCAGCAGGTTGTCTTCGTCGATCCACAGCGCCGCGCGGTGGGCGTCGAAGCGCACCGTTCCCCGGTAGCGCACCCACGTGCCCGTGGCCAGCGCCGTGCGCGGATCGGCGCAGTCGAAGCAGAAACGCACGATGGGGCTGCGTTCGTCGGTGGGTCCCTCGCGGCCGATCGTGTTGGTAAACGGCCGAGGCCGCATGACCCACTTGGCGGCGTACAGCAGGGGGATGTTTCCCCCGATGTCCGCATCGAAGTAGGTGAGCACGCTGTCGCCCTGCGTCTGTCCGCTGAACGGGCTGTAGAGCGCCGCATCGAAGCCGAAACCGGGACCGACCAGGTCGCCGTTGATACGTGCGAATACGTTGCCGGGATAGCGGTCGGTGTCGGGGAAGATCCACAGCCGGCCCACGTCGCGTACGGTGTGAAACTGTGGGTGTTGCTGGTGATAGATGGAGAGCGGCTTGCCCGTCTCCTCGTCGAACTCCGGATCGAACTGGTTTCGCCAGAAGGTCATCTCCGCATCGAATGCGGCCGAGTCGTTGATGTTGTCGAGGCTGGCGATGGGCCGCCATCCGGGGCGCAGCAGCAGGGTTACCTCGAAACGCTGCACGTCGCCGGCCAGCGTCGGCCGCGTGATCATGCGGTTGTCGCGGGTGATCACCGCGTCGAACGCCGCCCGTGCGTCCTCGGCCACTTCGTCTGCCTGGTCCGACGCGGTGTCCGTCAGCGGCGCCAGGCGCGGCAGATCATCCACGCGCGGACCGATGGAGAAGCGCGGCGGCGTGGCCCGCTCTTCGGCGTCGGTGCGCAGCGTGGCCAGGAGGCGCAGCCAGTACGCGGGCCGCTTCGTCGCCCGGTCCCAGCGGATGGGCAGGTGGTAGTGGATGCCGGCCGCGTGGCACAGCAGGGCCAGGGCTTCCTTGATCGTCACCGCCCGGCAGGTCACCGAGGCGACCCGCGCCGTCAGTCTCCGTGTAAACGGGTCCGGCGACTGCGCCGCGTGTCCGATGGATTGCAGGTCCGCGAGGTCGTTGAGCGCCTCGACCACGCTGACGGAAAGTCCCTTGCGCAGGACGTGCAGCACGAGCAGGTTGGTCAGCGCCGCCGCGTAGTTCCAGTAGCCCGCGCCGTCGCCGTCGTCTTCCGTGTGCAGGTAGATGTTGAACGTGCCCGCGCTCGTCTCGATGGGCAGCGTCTCGGCGGCGCGGTTGGGCTTGCCGTCCGCGTTGTACGCCAGGGCCAAGGCGTCGACCGTGAGCATGTCCGGGGCATCGGCCTGCCACGCGGCGATCGACTCGGGCCGGCGCCGCATGGTCCGCCCCAGCAGTTGCGCGTCGGGATGGCTGTCGAGGAGCTCGTCGGCCGTCGATGTGCAGCCCACGTCGAAGCGCTGGTCACGCGCCGACCACTGCACCGTGGCGTAGTTGGGGAAGCCTTCGAAGATGGGCAGCGGCTCGCCGCCGCCCGCGCCGCGAATCACGCGCACGCGTCGCGCCGGGTCCAGTTGTTCGAGCACCTGGGAGAAGTGTCCGTCGCCGATCAGTCCCGCGCCCGTCAGCTTCTCCGCCGAGAGTCCGCCGCTGATCCGCAGCGTGGTCTCCGCGCCGTCCATGCCCTCCGAGAACGACTCCCAGCGCATCGTCTCCGGCGCGGGCACGAACGCATCCGAGGCGTAGTCCGTTTCCAGCAGCAGGCTGGTGGCGATGGGCCGCCCCGCGTAGTCCGTGGGCGGACCCGCCAGGTGCGTGTCCGTCGTCCGCCGGCCCGGATCGGGCCGACGCGTCGGACTCACCTTGTTTCCTGCCACCGGCTGCCCCATGGTCACCCTTCTCCCTATTGCCTATTGCCTGTTGCCTGTTGCCTTCCTCTATTGCCCATTGCCTGTTGCCTGCTTCATCGCCCTACACAAGGGCGATGAAGACGACCTCCAGCGTCAGTATCTTCCCCTGCCCGCTGCGCTCGCCGCGCGGCGTCCACGAGCGGATGCGTGCCCGGTCGCTGATCACCGTGCCGTCGAAGTCCGTCAGCTTCGTCTCGCGGATCTCGTTAAGGTCGGCGGGCAGGAGCAGCCCGCTGGCGGCGCGTCGGTGTCCGGTGATCTTGGCGTCCAGGTCGGCGAGGATGGCATTGAGGAACGTCGTGGTCGTGGCCACGATGGTGCCGCTCCACCGGACCTCCTGGCCGTCGTAGCCCAGGTTATCCTGGAACTTGCCCGCCAGTTGGGCCATGGCGTGCTCCACCGTGCGCACGCGCATCGGATCGCGCTGCACGCGCACCGTGAACCGCGCGTGGTTGGAAGCGAAGCGGGTGCCGCCCGGCTGGCCCAGGTCCAGCACCGCCACGCCGTTCGTTCCGCCGTACTGTGGATGCCCGTTCGCCAATTACCGTGCTCCCTCGATGGCCGTTTCGCCGTTGCTGCGTTGCCTGGCATGCGACGACGGATTCACGATCCGCCCGCCGCGCTGGTCGTAGTAATTCGTCGTAGCGCCGGGTCGCATATTCTCGACAGCATTGCGCATGGCCTCCGCCGCCGCGCTCATCTCTTTCGCCGCCTCGGCCTGCCGTTCAGCCGCCGGACCGACGAGGTACTCCCGCACCTGCCGGGCAACGTCGACCTCCTGCTGGGTGAGCGGGCGATCGATCTCGATTCCCTGATCCTTCAAGCGATTGCGGGCCTGGCGTTCTTCGCTGGGGAACAAGTTGCTCCCGTAGATTTCGATGGCCCCCTTCTGAACTTCACCCACCACCTTCGCGATCGTCGCAATCAGGGCCGGGTCCAGCCCCGTGCCCTCTGTGAACCGCGACGCGACCCGTCGAAGCTCTTCGTCGCTCCCCCCGACGCGTCCCAACTGGCCGCGTGCCGCCGTTGTTTCCTCTGCGGCCTGGTTGCGTTCCCGCGCGATTGTCCGCGCGATCTCTTCCGCGAACCGCTCCAATGCCGCCTCAATGCGTCGCTCGCGCGTCTCCGGCCGCAGTCCGCCGTCCAGTTGCAGCCGGCCGCTCTGGATGGCCACGGCAATCCGTTCGACCTCTTCGGTCGATCGGCCCGCGCCGAAGGTCGCCGCTTGCGATGCCGCATCCTCGGAAAGAAAGGGAAGTCGCTCACGCAGACGCCGCGCCTGGTTGGCCGCCGCCCGGGCTTCGTCGGCCGTGAACCCGCCCTCGCGGCGCGTGTCGGAGAGGTTCTCGATCGACTGCTGGAGTTCGGCCTGCTTTTGGGCCAGCGTCGTGGCCTCTTCCGTCTGGTCTCGAATGGCCTTCGTGGCCGCCTCGAACTCCTCGCGCATGCGCCGCACGGCGGCGGCGATGGCGTAGATGCCCACGGCCACCAGCGCCCCTGCGCCGAACAGCTTGAGTGCGCCCACGTTCCCCAGGATCGCCGTCTTCAACGTGTCGTAGGTCTTCGACGCGTCGATATTCTGGCTCGCCAGGTCCCCGGCGATCCGGCTGACGTTGATGAAGGTCTCTGCGATTTGACCGAGCGCCGGGTTGACCTGGCGAAGAACACTGACGTAGTCGCTGTCCGCTGCGATATTCTTCCGTGTGGATTCCCGCTGCGCATCCTGTCCGGCGAGGTACTCATCGAGAATCGCACCGGCACGGGACATCTCCGCGAACCGCTGGGCCTCCGCCTCGGAGAGCTCCCGGGTCGCCGCCGCTTCCGCCTCCGCAGCCTGCCGTCGCGCTGCCGCGCCGCTCTCGGCAAAGAGTGGGTCGGAAGGCGCGTTGCGCTGGGCGTCCTGCATCTGCACGATGGATGCGCGGAGCTTATCGATCTGTGCCGACAGCGCTTCGATGCGCTGCGCGCTCTCCGCGAAGCCCTGCACGCCCGCCGTGAGTTTCAGATCCTGCTCCGGCATCCTCTCTTCTCTTCCCTACGTGCCTTCGTGCCTGCTACGACGTCGCCCAGTTCACCAGCCGCAGGGCCGGCGTGGCGTTGTCGATCGTCCGCCAGGTCGTGCCGTCGGCGTCGAGCCATCCCGCCGTGCCTTGCAGCGTGTGTCCCGTCCAGCCTTCGCCGCCGGTCTTCTGACGGCTGTGGAAGGTTACGTTGCGGATGGTGAGCACGGCGCTGGCCAGCACCGCCACCGGCTGGCAGGTGACGATCAGATCGTGCTGCCCGTGTTCCAGCAGCTTGACCGAGAGGTCTACGCCTTCGGCGGCGACCTCCTTGCTGTCGCGGATGGTGAGGCTCACCTGCGGCAGGTCCCATTCCGGGATCTCCACCACGCTGATGCCCGTGTCGTCATCGCCGTAATCTTCCAGCGGGCTCCCGCCCTTGGCCTGCACGCGCAGCGACAGCGACTCCACGTGGAGGATGTCCAGGTCGTTGGGATCCTCGCCGTGCACACACGACTGGATGCGCAGCACCCGGTTGGGCAGTTGCGGGTTGGGGTTCGTCTGCGCCGCGAGGACGGCGAGCACGTCGGCGTGCGTTTCCGCCGCGCCGAAGACGCTGGAGAAGTCCAGCGTGGCCGCGCCCAGTTGCGCCTTGGCGAGCTCGATGGCCAGGGCGAACGCCCGGGGGCTTTTCAGCGTGCTCTTGAGGCTCGTGGTCGCGCCCGACTCGCGTCCGTACCACACCCCCGTGGTCGGCGCCGCGATCAGCGCCGCGATCGCCGCGACGACGTCCGTCGTGCGCACCTGCGTGCGTGTGCGGCAGGCGTCATGCACCCGCCCCGAGGGTCCCGCCCCGCCGGTGTACTCCGGGTCGATGTTGGTGACGAAGTCCTCGGTGACGCTGATCTGCGTCGCCCCGGCCACGGTGACGCCGTTGATCACCAGCCCGTTGACCTCATGGAACACCCGTTTATTCGCCATGGCTCTTCTCTTCCTGTTGCCTATTGCCCCGGTGAACCCGCTGTGCGGGTGCCTGTTGCCTACTCTGTAAGTGGCATCTCGTGCGCCAGCACCAGGTGCCGCTGGATGGTCACCGTCTTTCGTGCCAGCACGATGGCACTTCCCGCCCACTCCAACCGGTCCACGCAATAGACCGCGTCGTTGATCAGGTCGCCGGCGACGGTCGGCCGCTGGTCATGCAGTCCGTAGCGGACCAGGTCGCGGATGCGGTTGGTGCCCGCTCGCGCGGCCGTACCTCGCCGCCCTTCGCCGGGCCGCTCGTTGCGTGTCGCCGTGAGAATCACGTACGTTCCCACCACTTCGATCTTGCCCGCCTCCAGTGGCTGGATGGCGTCTTCCAGGAAGTACACCGCCGCCGCCGTGTCCCGCCGGCCGGCCATGAACTCGTTGGAGAAGTCCTCGACCGATTCCTTCTCCGTGCCGTCCCACGGCGTGACGCTCTCCGGCTCGAACAGTGGACCGCTGTAGGTCAGGCTCTTCAGCCGCGCCACGATCCAGTCTTCGAGCTGCGACGCCAGCGACCCATCATGCGCCATGGTCTTCTCTTCCTACTGCCTATTGCCCATTGCCTTCCCGAAGATCCTCGCCCTCACGGGGCGAGGAACTTCGGGAATATCTCCTCCGCGATCGTCCGCTTGTCGTTGTCATCCGCGTACAGAAACGGCCTGGCCCGCTGCTGCACCAGGTAAGCCAGGGCGTAGAGCAGTCGCGGCTTGCCGCGCTTGCTCTTCGGTGCCAGGAAGAGCAGTCCGAAGACGTTCGGCTTCCCGCCCTCGTGGCGGCGAAAGAAGATGCGTTCTTTCTCCGGGTGCTGGCTGGGGCTGATGTCCTGCCGCTTGAGTTGCGGCACCAGCGGGATCGCCAGGGCGTCGGCCTGGTTCGGGTAAATCGTTCCGCCGTAGTGCACCTGCGCCGCGTAAGGCAGGTTGCTGCCCACCGTCACGCTTCGGTCCGTCAGCCGGAAGATCGTGTTCGCCGAACCGCCGCCGCTGGCATTGACGCGCAGCGACGCCGCCAGGCGTCCCGTTCGCACCGCGTCGTCGCTGGTCGAGAGCACGCCGGGCAGTCGCCGGACGGCGCTGGACATCAGTTGCACGCCCACCGCGGCGAGGAACTTACGCGGTTTCCGCAGGCGGTCGGCCGTCCGCGGAAACATCGCCAGGTCGCCGCTTCGCGTCACCGTGATGTTGATGCCCAGTGCCATGCGTTTACTTGCCCACCGGGCACGGCGGCAGCGCCCCGTACCAGGCGAAGGTGACATCCACCGCGTCGGTGGCCACGACGATCGTCTGGCCGTTGGCCACGATGCGCGTGCGGTCCTGCGCGTACTGCCCCGGCGCGATCTGCCGGTAGAGCCCCTCGATCGATTCAAACGACGCGGCGTTGATGTAGACCTGTGGTCCGTCGTAGCGCGTCCAGTTCAGCAGTGTCACGCCCTTGTCTTCGAGATCGTCGACGACGGAGTCCACGTTGACGCGGACGACGTGTTCCACGCCGTTGGCGATGATCGTGGTCTTGTCGATGGCATTGGGCACGACCACGTCCACCGCGCAGGACTTGATGGTCAGATAGACCCTCGGTCCGCCGCCCTCGGTGAAGATCGGCCAGTCGCTGATTGTCGGGCACAGGCAGGTCGCGGCCTGCGCCGCCGGTTCCGGCGATGCCGCCGTGCGTTCCAGCGGCGGCGCCGCTCCCGCGATCAGTGCTCCGACAATCAGAAGCGCCACCGTCGCGACACCCCCAACGAGCGCCCACCATGGCTTGTCTTTCATCTTCGTCTCCTCTCTTTCCTCATTCCGGCGTCAGCCGGAATGCACAGAACTGATCTTCACTCATTCCCTTCGTGGCTTCGTGCCTACGTGCCTTCAGTAAACCCGGCTTGCCGGGCGTGCCTTCTTCACACAATGGTTTCGCGGCTCGCATTCGCCGAGCTCGATCCCCACGATGCCACCGGCGTGTCACTCGTCTGGCTCGCCGGCGTCGTCGCGGCGGGCAGGACGATCTCGCCCTTGGCGACGCCCTTGAGCCATTCCACGGCGTCGTTGCGTCCGTTGCGGTGTGTTTCGGACACCGGCGGGCGCAGCGCGTACAGTCGGTAGAGGGTCAGGGCCATGACGTGTCCGCGCAGGGTGGCCTCCACGTCGGGATGCGACGTGAGATCGACGGGCACGGCATAGCGGCGAGCGAGGTACCCGTGGGCCTCGCCCTCCGCTTCCGTGATCACCGCGTCGATCTTGGTCGTATTCGGCGTGGTCCCGCTGTCGGTGGTCAGCCTTGCCGCCGCGTCGCTGCCGATCCGATCCACCACGTCCTGCGCCGTCAGATACGTGCCCACAATCGTCTCCTTCCCTTCGTGGCTTCGTGGCTACTCCGATCACGTCACCAGCGTATCTTTGAACAGATAGCCGGCATCGTTGGCCACCAACTGGATCTTGGTCGTCTCCACGACCTTCACGGCGGTGCTGCCGTCCGCTCCGCGATCGGGGTCGAACCAGGTCAGCACCCGCAAGGGCTGCTGCCAGTAGAGGTGCATGCCCCACACGACATCCGCCACCTGGTCCTGGGCCACCCGCAGAAACGCGGCCCCACCCTTTCCTGCGTTGGGCAGGTCCCAGATCGCGGCCTTGGTGAGCGTCTGCCCGCGCTTGCTCGTGGCGTACTTGGCGCCGCCGATCACCACGCGATCCAGCCCCAGGGCCTGGGCCAGCGCGGGACAGAACACCGAGTCCGGAATAAACGCCGACGCCGTCTTCGCCGGCCCCTGCGTCTGCTCGATGAACTGCGGCGCCAGCGTGCCCTTGATGGCCGCCAGGATCGTCTGATTGACCTGCAATTTCCGAAACGTCGCCAGGTCCATGACCATGACGTTGGGGTATTCCGCGCAGGCGTCGAGGCCCGTCAGCAGCGCTCCCCAGGCATCCGTGGTGGTCGTGGTCCACCCTCCAGCCACGTCCACCTGGTTGCCCGCGGCGTAATTGCTGGCGTTCAGCACCGCCAGGGCCACGCGCCGCTCGCGCAGTCGCAGAGTCTTCTCCGTCACCTTGCGCGTCATGTCCGCCATGGGCTTCATGGGCGCTTCCGCGTTGTTGATCTCCTGCTGGGAGACCCAGCCCTTGAGTCCGTAGTCGTCCATGGCGAACTCGGTCTCGGAGACCTTGTATTCAATCTCGTCCGCCTGGCCGTTCGGACCCAGCAGCCCGCCCTCGATGTCGAACTGCGGGTACTGGTCGTAACTCTTGAACTTGCCGCTCTTGGCTGAGTGGGGCATCAGCGGCAACACCTGGTCGGCGATCAGCCGCCGGTTCTGGTACTCGACCGCGATCTTGGTCAGCGCGGGCGAGAACGAAAGATCAGTTGGTTGAGGCATGTTCGATGGACTCCCTTCGATGGATCGAGCGCCGGCTTCCGTGCCGCGCCGCTTGTCTTCGTGCCGTCAGCGTTTTCGTTACGCCGTCACGGCCGACCACAGCCCCAGCATGACCGGGCAGAGATCGCCCGAGGATCCGCTGGCCATGGCCTTGCCTACGCTGGACTTGATCGTCGCCGCCGCCGCCAGGGCGATGCCCGCCCCGGCCGTGGTCGCGGTGATGTCGTTGCCCCGCGTGACATTTCCGCCGAGTTTCACGTAGGTGATGCCCACCAGGTCCACCTCCACACGCTCGCCGGAGGCGGCGTCGTGCGAGGCCACGCCGATGAGCAGGTCCGTCGCCGCCGTGGCCACGACGACCGAGTCGTCGTCGCTGCCGAACTTGACGATCGCGCCTTCCGCGATCGCGCCGCCGGCGACAAAGCTCCTTCGCAGCATGACGTTCTTTTGAAGCATCTTTGCACTCCGATTGATGACTCACGTTCGTGCCCGTCGCGGCGGGCGTCCTTGCCCCTACAGCGAGAAGATCTTCGGGTACTGTTCGCGGCAGATCTCGTTGGCCTTGGCGCTGGTGAAGCCCTGCTCAAGGAACGGCCTGCGGAGCTCGACCTGAAGCGCCGTCATGGCCTCCGCGTGGTCGTTCTTGTGCTCCTTGAGCGCCTTGGCGATGAGCTCGTCCTCCTTCGCCTTGCCCCCCGGCGCTCCGCCCGCCGGCGGCTGCGTCTGGCCCCTGGGCGGCGCGGGGAAGCTGTCCGTCAGGGCCATGACTTCCTCGAACTGTGTGGGATTCTCCCGGGCCAGCTTCAGGGCCTTCTCCATCCGCTCGCGGTCGTTGGGGTTGAGCTTCCGCTCCTTGACGTACTTGTCCACCAGGTCGCGGGCCTGGCGGTCGCGGGATTCCGTTTCCAGTGCCGTGACCTTGTCACGCAGGGCCTTGACCTCCGCGTTCGACCCGCTCGATACGTCTTTGAGTTGCTTGATCGCCAGGGCCACCGCGTCGGCTCCGGCGTCCGCCTTCAGCCCCAGCGCCTTGCGGGCACTGTTGGCCGTCTCCTGCTCGGCCTTGGCCTCCTCGCCCTCCACGCCCGATCCCAGCTTGCTGAGAATGGCATCGAGTGCCGAGTTGATGTCCGACACCTCGCTCGCCTCGATCCCCAACTTGGAGAGGATCTGTCCCACCTTCAGCATGGGGTCCGCCCCCATTGGTTCTTCCGCCATAGCTCTCGTCTCCTTCCGTGGTTGTTGCTTGGCCGCCAGTCTCTCCATGGGCCGGCGGATCGCCGGTGTATTGGTCAGCGCCGCCGACAGGATGCCGACGACGCGCCGGTCGCTTTTGCGCACGACGGTGACGGGCGAAACGTAGCGGTACTCGCCGTCGCGGATGAGCGTTCTCGCCCGCTCGTTCCACTCCACGCGGGCCATCAGGCCGCGTCCCGTCTCGTAGCGCAGTGCATGGATCCATCCCGCCGCCGGAGCGGTTCCGTCCGGCGAGGAGAAGTCCTCGTCTTCGTCCAGGCGCCCCAGCGACTGGTGCTCGTAATCGAAGACCACCGGCCCGCGCGCGGATAGCTCGGCGAACTGCTTCTCGATCTCCCGCCAGGCCGTAGCGTCCAGCAGCATCTCCCCGCGCATCGAGGCCACGAGTCCGTCCGGAAGAAGCATCACCTCGACCAGCTTCTCCGCGCCGAGTTCCCGGCCGATTTCCAGTCCGCCGCAGAAGACGTACTCCCACTGCCCGCCCTTGACGCACTCCGCGCTCTGCTTCGTGCCTCCAACAAACCCGGCCTGCCGGGCGTGCCTCCGTGCCTTCGTGCCTTCTTGTTGTTGCCTATTGCCCATTGCCTATTGCCTCTCTCAGGTCCTCATCCAGTCGCGTCAGCAGATCGCCGCGCCGCGACGATTCGTAGTTCGCGTTGGGTTTCAGCCGGAAGGGCTTGGCCCGCTTGTCACTGACCGGCCGCACGCGCCCGCCGGAGAAGGTCCACAGCGTCTGTCCCGTTGCGCGGAACTGACCTTCGGTCAGCGCCGCCGTCGTGCAGCGGCAGCCGAAGTCCCACGGCGGCGTGAAGCGGTCCCAGAAGGGATCGTTCCAGCGGAAGATCTTGCCGTGGAGGACGGCGTGGTCCTCGCGCACGTTGCGCACGCCCGGCACGCCGTTGCCCACCGTCCAGTACTGCCGGAAGGGGAACGCGGCGGCGATGTCCGGATCGTCGAGCACCGCGCGGCGCGAATCGCTGTAGGCCTGCATGGTGTTCTGATGGAAGGCCAGGCGAAGTCGGCTGATCGCCGGTCGCGGCAGCCCCTTGGTGTCCAGCAGGGCATAGAGTCGCTCGCGAAATTCCGCGAAGCTGCGCCCCTCGGCGATGGCTTTTTCGAGCTCGTCGCGGGCCATCTGCACGATCACCGCCTTGTGTACCGTCGCGATACGGAAGGCCGTTCGGCGCTGGCGCACGGAGAGTTCCTCGAAGTCGCCGGCGGAGAGCGGCGTCTTCCGCGCGAACCGCCGCCGCGCCTCGTCATGCGAGAACGACTTGAAGTCCTCTTCCGTGAGCACGCTGATCGGCATTAGTCTTCTCTTCCACGCAGACCCGGCTTGCCGGGCTTCGTGCCTTCTTCCTGTTGCCCGTTGCCCGTTGCCCGTTGCCTGCGATGTTGCTGCACGGGCCGTGCAGCGACGTCGCCAATCATTCCCGCCTGCACGCCGGAGGCGCTCAGCGCCTCTTCCACCGGCGCGGCGTCCATGCGCTTGACCAGGGCGGCACTCAGTCGCTGCCGTGCGCCTTCGAAGCTCTTCGCCTCGCCGATCGCCTCCAGCAGCGGATCGATCATCGCCGCGCGGTAGCCCCGGCCCGCTTTCGCCAGGGCGCGATCCGCGAGAAGCGTGACGCCCGCGATCACTTCCTTGTTGCTCTTGGGGCCTTTCATGTCAGAACGACCCTCCGCCGAATCCTTGCTGTCCGCTGTCAGTCTCCTCCTGGAGCGTTTCTCCAAACGCCCCCAGATTCCGCTCGATCACCGCCTCGCCCTCTTCCGGCTTGGGAATACCCAGGGCGTCGTAGGCCCACTCCTCGGCGACCGGCAGGCCCATCTGCTGCGTCACGGTGTTGAGCAGTTGGGCGAGTTGGTTGCGATCCGTCGTGTCGGGCTTGGTGCGTCGGAACTTGGGCAGTGGAACCGGACGGCGGAAGTGGTAGAGGCACATCGGGGCGAAGAGTTGTGCCTCGATGGTTCGCGCTTCGCGGCGGATGTCGTCGTCGAGCTTGTCCTCGCGGACGTCGTCCTGCACGGCCGCCGCCGCGAAGGTACCCGTTCCGCCCGTCGTATCGCTGGTGAGGTTGCCGCCCAGCCAGAGCTTGGCCATGGAGCGATCGCACAGGTTGATCAGCGCCTCGAAGGGCTGCGTGCCCCGCTGGCTGCTTTCGTGGAGATCGAGCTCGACGCCCTGCGAGAACACGCCGTAGGCCTTGGAACCGAGATTCTCCATCATGTTGATCAGCGCCGTGCGCTCGTCGGTGCTGATGCCCGGCGGATACTTGGCCACGCGCATGGGCATCCCGTAGGTCTCGCAGTAGGTCGCGTAGTCGGCCACGGCCAGCATCTTCACCAGGTAGATCAGAGCGCTGCTGCGGTAGAGGCTTTGCGACAGGGGGTGCCCGCCGGAAAAGTACGGCTCGTGAACGATCCACTTCGGCCCTGCCACCGCCTCCCCGCGCGGCGCCTCATGCGTGGCCACAAGAACGAGCCCCGGCTTCTGCGTATCACTTCGCAGCCGCCAGTGGGGCACCGGCGTGAGCGCCTCGACCAGGTCGTTCTCCCCCCAGACGGTCTCCGCCACGGAGAGGTTGGTGCCGATGCCCTCGGCGAGGTGTTCGAGCGTCTCGTCGAAGCCCGCGATGCGCTTGATCCCTTCGCGCACGAACGCCGCCGCCTCTTCGGCCAGTTGTGATTCCTTCGTGTCCGACTCGGGCAGAATCTCGTAATCAAGTCCCGTCAGGGCGCCGATGCGCGTGTCCGCCACGCTCCGCAGGTTCAGGTCCTTCTGCCGCATCTCCGCGAAGAGTTGCAGCGTCGTCTCCAGGTCGCCGTTATCGCCGCTGATCAGCAGGGTGCGCAACCGGCTGAAGGTGAGGTTGTCGGACACGGCGGCGCGGACGAAGTCCAATTGCGCGTCGGGTCGGACCAGAGCCCCGGCCCGAGGCCGCGTCAGGTTCGTCCAGGCGTCTCGTGCCCAGCGGAAGCTGTTGGCGATCATGTTCCCCGTTCTCACCATGCCCGACCTCGCAGTCCCGCCGTCACCAGGTCCGGCGTGGGAATTTCCTCGATCGGCCCCCGGTCTCCGCTCGCCGCGTGCACGGCCAGCGCCGCCGCCCAGAAGCGGTCCGCGTGGCTGCCTTCCTCGCGTGGCGCGGAGAGTCGTACGTTGCCCGCCGCCGTCACGGTCTTGGCGACGCTGTGCAGGTCATTGCGGACGGCGTCGCTGGCCGGGATGCGGATGTTCTGGTCCATGAACTTCACGCGCAGCTTCCCGGCGATCTCGTCCTTGAGCTTGGGCGTGAACGGGCAGGGCTCGACCTTGTACGTGCCGAATCGTTCGCCGAGCTCCTCCGCCAGTTGCATGCCCAGGCCGGTGGCGTCGATGCACGCCCGCCGCACGCGGCCGCTTTCGAGAAGTTTCGAGATGATCTCGTACTGCCCTCGAAACGGCATCGCATTCAGTTCGATCATCCCCGCGGAGATGAGCATGGAGCCGATCTGCTCGAATCCCCAGATCACGGTGAGGTCGCGCTTCCGCCCCACGTCGATCCCCACGAACAGGTCTTCGCCTATTGCCCATTGCCCATTGCCTGTTGCCTGCTGCTGCTGGAGCGCAAGCTCCAGCGGCAGCTTCTCGTCCTCACACGCCATGATCATTTCGTAGGTGAGGAAGGCCGTGGCTTCGTCCACGAACTCGCAGAGGTACTCCTGCCGCCAGAGCTCATCGTCGGCGATGCCCGCGCGGAGTTGGTCGGCATCCACGTCCAGGCCGTCGGCGATCGCGTCGTAGATGGTCACCGTGTCCTTGGCGTAGGCGTCGTTGGTCCAGAGCTTGTAGAACCAGTTCTGCCGCCCCTTGGGCGTGGAGCACACGTCGAGCTCGCCGTTGCCGCGCGTGAGCGAGGCGTACACCGCCGCGAAGATCTCGCGATCGTGGGCGTGCAGGGCGAACTCGTCGAGGAGCACGTCGCCGGTGAATCCTCGCGCCGTGTTGGGGTTGGCCGGCAGGGCGATGATGCGCATGCCGAACGCGGGGATCTTGGCTTCCAGCACGCGGCATTCGAATCCTTCGAAGACCTCGTCGTACTCGCTCGACTCGAAGGCGATCTGCATGGCCTTCAGGTGCGTGCGGGCTTTGTCCATCAGTTCGCGGGATTGCCGCATGCCCGCCGAGAGGAAGATCTGGTTGCGCCGCCGCGCCATGCCCCGCATGATGCGCCGCAGGCTGGCCCCGAAGCTCTTGCCCACCTGGCGGCTCCACCGCCAGATGCAGAAGCGCTCTTCGCACTGCACCATGCGTTTCTGGTACGGCAGCAGAAGTCCCGCCAGGGCCGTACTCAGCCCCTGCGTGCCTGCTGTTGCCTGTTGCCTGTTGCCCGTTGCCTTCATCGTTGCCTGTTACCTACTTGACTCCATACAGTGCCTTGATCGCTTCCACCGCGTCCTTCGGATCGATGGCCTTCGCGGCGGATTCCTTCTCCTCGCGCTGTCGTTCGCTCGCCGCGTCCGCCTTCATCATCCGCGTCAGGGCCTTGGTGAACTCGATCAGCAGGACGCTGGCCCGTGTCTGGGTGCTCTCCTTGACGTTGGGCGACACGGCCTTGGCCGCGATCCCTTGCAGGGCCTGGATCAGGTCCGGGCCGAGTTCCATGGCTCCGCTCAGCAGGGCATCCTTGAAGCGGGCGAACTGCTCCAGCCGCCGTCGCGGTCCGAACTTGCGGGCCAGCATTTGCAGTGAGCGCCGCTTGCTCTCGGGCAGGTGCAGTTCCGCATGGATGTCCTTGGCGTCCCAGCCCATCCACAGCAGGTCTTCGATGCGGTTCCACGTGGCCGCCGGGTCGAAGCCTTCCGCTTCGAGTTCCCGCACCCATCGCGGCATCGCGCCATGTACCCGCTCTTCACTCATGCCCTACGTCGCTCCGTCGCTTCTTCTTCGTTCCCTTCGTGCCTCCGGCAAACCCGGCTTGCCGGGCGTGCCTTATTCCTGGTTCCGTGCGATCGCCGCGTTGGCCCACATCATGGCCTCTTCGAGCTTGGTCAGGGCGAGCGATCGCTCCCGACTCTCCGGGCACAGAAACGCGATGTCGAGCGCCGCCTTCCTGCACGCCTTTCGCACGTCCGCGTGTAGCCGACACACGGCTTCGTTCACGGGCACGTGATGCGTGAAGTTGTGCTCGATCATCTCCGTCGTGGTCGGGTGTACGTTCATGGCTTCGAGTCCTTCCCTTCGTGCCTTCGTGCCTTTCCTGTTGCCTATTGCCCATTGCCTGTTGCCTGCGGCGTCTTCGCCGCTCACAGTCCCACCGCCGGATCGTGGGTGATTCGATTGGCCACTTCGTCGCCCGCCGGCGTCAGTTCGAACATTCGCCGCGACCAGGGCAGGTAATCCGCCTCATTGGTCCAGCGCACGTAGCCTTTGGCGGCGAGGTATTCCAGGTCGCGTTTCACGACCTCGTCGTCCGGCAGGTTCAGGTGCAGCAGCGCGTGGCAGAGCAGGTCGAAGCGGAAGGGGATGCCCCGCGTGTGCAGCAGGGCGATCATGATCTCCTGCCGGGTCTGCTGGATCATGCGTGCGCGTGTCGCGTCGTTCACGGTGATTTCTCCTCCATCGCCTTGGCGATGCGGCTCAGCGATCCCCCGATGCCCAGCGTCGCGTCGAGCTTCCCTTCAACGGTGCGCAGCGCCTCGATGGTCTGCTGCTGCCCGCGCTGGAGCACGAGCGTGCTTCTCACCCAGTCCGCCTTGCCCGCCTTGCTCTGCTCCAGTTCCCAGAGTTTCGCGTCGAACTCGCGGGCCTTGTTGTCCATGCGCGAGAGCCCGTCGTGCAGTTCGCGCTCCAGTCGTTCGCGGCCTTCCCGCTGGTCTTTCCGCATGCCCGAGAGCGACCAGGCGACCCAGCCCATGGGCAGCCCGATCATGCCCGCCACGATGGACCAATCCGTCAGCGTGAGCGTTACTTCTGCGAGCATGCTTCCCCCTTCGTGGCTCCGTGGCTACGTAGCTTCGTGGCTTCTTCCCATCGAAACGTCACCACACAATGCCCCACGGGGTCGGTGCGGTGCTGGCCGATTTCGTAGGTCAATTGCGGAATGTCGCGGAGCGCCTCGGCGAGCACGGCGCGGACCACGTGAACGTATTCCACGTCAAACCGGCCGGTGATCGTCTCCGGCGTCGACCCTGGCTTGGGGACTGCACAAAGGGCCTTGGTGATGACGCCGTAAAGACACGTCAGCCGCGCCGCCGCATCGTCTCGGGCGCTCGCCTCGCAAGCCGTGCATCCCTGCTCCGTCGCTTCGTGGCTTCGTGGCTCCGTGCCTTCTTTCACGTTCCCTTCGTGCCTCCGTGGCTCCGTGCCTTCGTGCCTACTGGGCAAACAGCCGTTGCTGTTTGCCCATCCGTTCCACCACCGCCCGTTTCGCCCGGGCGATTCCCGCAAAGCGGAAGCGTGCGCCGTTTCGCGCCGCTTCCAGGTAGCTCGCCCATTCGTCGGCGTCTCGGGCCATCCAGTAGCCGCAGTCGTCACTGGCCCCGGACCCGGCGCACACGCGATGGCCCAGGCATTCGCGGGCGTAGCGGGCGGTCTCGCGTACGCGTCGCCGGCGGGACTCGTGCGTGCCGGTGATGTTCATGGCCTCCGCCAGTTCGATGGCCGTCACCGGCCGGTTGCTTACGCGTGCCAGCGTGCTCAGCAGCACCTTCACGCGTTCATTCAGCGTGCTGTCGCTCCGCTCCGCCATCGGCGACTCCGTTCGCCTTGCCCGCGCTCTTCTGCCCCGCGTCCTCGATCGCGATGCCCAGGATGATCGAGACGCCCACGGCGATGATCCCGATCATGGTCGTCTCGCTCACGTTGATCCCCGCCTCGGCGAGGTACGCGACGATCACCGTGGCGATCGCCGTGCGGACCTTGCGGCTTTGAAGCGGCCGCAGGAGTTTCACTTTCCAAGCTGCTGCCATCGCGGATCGTTCTCCAGTTCATCCCCTTCGTGGCTTCTTTCATCCCCTTCGTGCCTTCGTGCCTCCGTGCCTCCGTGCCTTTGCTCGAAGAGGTGCAGATGCACGTGACACCCACCGCTCAGCGCCGCCAGTGCCACCATCACGGCACTACGGCGTCGGGTTTTCCTCCGCCGCGTCATCCTTCGCCTCCGTCTTCGCCAGGTAATCCAGGAGAGGCTGCGACTTGATTTCGGATTCGGCCTCGGCCTGCGTCGCTGCGGATTCGTGGCCCAGTTCAATCCGCGTGCCGAACCCGAAAAAGAATTTCCCGTTGTCCTTGGTGCGTACGACGCAGGCCGTCTGTGCCAGCGTCATGGCACTCACCAAAAGCGCCAGAACACTGGTTTTCAAGGCTTTTTTTGCCTTCACCGGCTTAACCTTCTTCGCCGGCGTCTTCCCTTCCTTCTTCTCCTTCGTGGCACCGGCCAACCCGGCTTGCCGGGCGTCGCTTCGTGGCTTCGTGGCTTTCCTATGTGCCATATCGCTGTCACTCCTTCCTTGGTTGGTCGACTCGACATTCGCACTCCCCCGCCCCGGCTTGGGCGCCGTCCATGGCGCCCCCGGTCATCCGTGACCGCCCGCCGGGCCTGGGAGGGGAGGTATGGATTCGCGGCGGCAGGAATCGAACCTGCTTGGGGGCCATCAGCACGACGGAGCAGCCCCTGGCGTGCGACCTCTGGCCTGTCTCGCGTACCAGCCGTCGTTTCACCGCCGGGCACCAGCCCGGCCTCGCCGCATGCGTTTGTTGCTCTTCGTTCCTTCCCTTCGTGGCTTCTTCTTCCAAGCAGACCCGGCTTGCCGGGTGCCGCCCGAACGGCCGGGGGCCGGTATCCCGGCCGTCCGGTTGCGGCTGAGGGCGCGTGATGCGCGGCGGAGGTGTCGCCGCGACTTGTAGGCTCTTCGTTCTTCCCCCCGCGTGCCTTCGTGCCTGCGTGCCTTCGTGCCTGCTCATACACTGCTCCCCCCCATGTGAATCCGTGGCGGATCGTTGAACCACAGGGCTCCGTCGATCAGGCGGGGCAGCTTCAGGCAGGGCTCGCCGAAGGTTTTGTCGCCGACCGTCCAGCAGCGGCACGGCAGCACTTCCAGTCCCAGTCGCGGGCTCGCGAGTGGTGTCGGCGAGTTCGGCGCCGTCGCCGCCAGGTAGTCTTCAGGCGTGCGCACGTCGGCGTAGACCGGGTCGGCGGGCGTGCCGACGTTGCGTTTCAGGCGCAGTTCCACGCGTGCGAAGGAGCCGTACTGGGCGCTGGGGATGCCCGGGTGCAGGCGGAGCCAGGGCTCGCCTTCGGCCTGGTCGATGGTGACCAGGTCGCCTTCGGTAATGTCGTCGGGGTCGCGGTAGGTGACGCGGTGCGCCCACACCGTGGCGTGCGGTCCGCCCTGGTGCCCCGCCTCGCCGGGGAAGATCACCGAGCGCACGACGGCGTAGAAGTACTCCGCGGTCCCGCCTTGGCGGGCGATGTCCGCGCTTCGCTGCCGCGTCGTCTGTGGTCGCCTGGGCGGCGTCGTTCGCCGCTGTTCGTCCCTGATCTGTGCGGGCGTCCGTGCCATGGGAACCGTCAGGCGCAAAAAAAGACCGGGTCCACGCATGTCCCGACAGTGGGGGCACTTTCGTGGACCCGGTCCGAAGTCGGCACCGGATCAGTTCACGTTTGTCTACCTGTTCAGGCCGGTCTCACGCGGCCTCTGGATTGTCGCCGATCCTCCAGTCCATCCCGGCCTTCGGTTCGACGGCCTCCTCGGGGCATTCGCCCTGCCGGAGGTCTTCACGCGCCGCATCGTGGCGATGGGTGCGCAAATGTCAAGCACTTTTTTCTTCGAATTGTTTTTCGACCGCGATGCGGATGCGCCGCACCTCCTCCCACACGGCTCCAGCCGCGTACAACCATGCCCCCGAGACGAACATCCCGGCCGCCAGTGCCCAGGCATCCACCGTATCGCTTCCATATGGTCTGCCTGAAGCGGCGGCAACCGGCACCCAGCACAGCAGCATCGCCACGCGGCCGCCCCAGATCAGGACGAATCGGGCGACAATCCCAACGCGCGGGCTGTCAAACACGACTGGATCGAAGCGCTCCGCGTCCTCTGCGCGGCGCTGCTCATACGCCTCCCGGGCGATTCGTTCACGCCGCGCGGCTTCGCGCTCATAAAATGCCTGATCGGCCCTTTGCCTTTCCGCCTGCGCTTCGCGGAATTCCCTCCGCCGTTGTTCAAGGGCTGCGAGCCGCTCGGCCTGTGCCCGCTGCTCCTCGGCTTTCTCTTGTCGAAGCCGATCCCGATCCGCCTCTTTTTCGGCCGCCTTGCGGGCCTTCTCCGCCGCGCGGGTATACACGTGGGGTTGTGCCCGCCGCCCGCAACTTGGACAGGTGATCAGCAGGATCTTCCCTGGCGGCGGAGGTTTGTGCTCCCCCAGGGCCACGTCCGCCCCGCATTTGCATCGCCCATCCATTCCCTTCGTGGCTCCGTGGCGAGAGCAAACCCGGCTTGCCGGGCGTCGCTTCGTGCCTATTGACACGCCCTAACGTTTCCCGTACAACCGTCTCCGATCTCGCAGCGGGCGAGATGCCAGCCGCCTCGATTCGCCGCCGGCCGGTGGCCAGGGAATTGTGCCGTCACGGAGGACGCCCGGCCGGTTGCCCTGATGATTCTGGAGGTCACCCATGCTCCAGTTCCCGCTGCCATTGCGCCCCGAACGCGAACTCCTAATCGAAGAAATTACACTTATGCTCCAGCCTTGCCCGCTTGCCGTCCTTCGGGCAACCCGGGATGTGCTGCAAGTTCATGGCCTATTGCCCGTGCCAAAACCCGCCTTAAGGATTGCTCCCGCTGCTTCTGATTTGCCGAACACCATTCGTCAAACTCGGCCCAGGTCACCTGGTCCTCGTCAATTAGAGTTGCCCATTGCACCATCGCCTCGCGTTCGCCGGAACCGAGGAAACGCAATGCCGCGATCCCAGCCTGAACAAGCCTCGTTTTCGTGATCCCGTTGTCCAGTTCTTGCCGGCGGAACCACGGCCATACCTGCGGGTGGATATTCAGCGTCACTCGCGGCCGCTTCTCTTCGGTTCTTTTTGACATGACCACAGTCTGTACACGTCTTCTGCAATAATCCACTTGACTTTACTCTGCGCATCGTGCATACTTAGCATATTATGCTCACAACGAGCCGAGATCGTCGCTTCTACCTGACCGTTCGCGACCCCCAGCGGAAGCAGTCCAAGACGGTCACCATTCGCGGCGACAAGCTCACCGCGGAGCAGATCATCCGTCTGGTGGTGCGAGCGGTTCGTGAATCCAGAAAGGCCGGTTGACCATGCGACTGAACACCGCACCCGGATTGAAGGTGCTCGTCTACGACCCGCTCCTGGGGAAGAGCCGCTCGCTCACCGTCTACGGGGCCGAGGTGGAGAGCCTCGCCCGCGAGGTCGAGGCCTTCCTGGCCCATCGCTACCGCACGACCCGCCTGGATGACCGCCGCCACAAGCGGCGCTGACGTGTGTCTCACGCCGCCGGGGCGTTCCCGGTGGCTTTTGTCTACCGCCCCGACAACGCGGGCGGACGGAGGACGTTGGACGTGGCACCATCCCATCAATCCCTGACTTGCCGGTCGGCCCAGGGGATCGGGCTTGACCGTACGGGCACTCCCCGTATTGGCGATTCAGGGATTGTTCCGCCGCGTCCTTCGTTCCTCCCCGCCCGCGGGGGCACTGTTTCTATTGCCTATTGCCCATTGCCTGTTGCCTCAACTCTATCGCACGGCAGCCCTTCGGCAACGGATTTCCGCTCCATTCTCTCCGGTCTTCCCTGTTGCCTATTGCCTATTGCCCATTGCCTTTCTTCGCCCGGCACGGAGGCCGCTGATGGACCAGGACATGCGTCAGGACGTTGAGCTATTGAACTTCCTCTGCGACCAGGCCGTGGTCTACACGGATCGCCTCACCGGGCAAACGTACCAGTTGAGCAAGAAGCTCGTGGCCCGCTGGACCAACCGTGCCATCCAGACCATCAGCGACTACGCCACGGGCAAGATCAACATCCCCGTCGAGTTCTGGCGCATGCTCCTGGCCCACATCGACGAGCCCCGCATCATCTTCCTGCTGCTCGGCGACCGCGATGACATCGACTGGGCGTTCCTGCCCGCCGGCGACGTTCGTACGACCAAGGACTTCCTCGAAGGGGCCATCCGCGACCAGGGCGAATACCACCAGACGCAGGTCTACCTCGCGGAGTTGCTGAGGGACGGGCGCATCGACGAAGCCGACGCGCCCACCGTCCAGAAATTCGTCGACGCCTACGTGGCCCATCGCGCCACCCAGGCGTCGCTCCAGCGTTCCATCGTTCAGGCCTTCAACAAGGCCGTCGCCGGGAGGAGCTCATGACCACGCTCGCCTTGATCACCGTTCTGTCTCTGCTGGGCTACCTGGCCTGCGTCTTCGGCGAGGCGGTTGCCGCCCGCCGCGTGGAGATTCGTTGTCGCTGCGGGCGCAAGACCGTCAGCGTGTACGTGGTGGACGCCTGCGACGCAGAGCGGATCGCCCAGGCGTTTAGTGAGTGGTGTCCGGGCTGCCGCGATCTGCGTAGGGTGCATCTCGATGCACCATCGGAGGAGAACCATGATCACCCGAGCCATTCAGCAGTGTCCGCGCTGTAGCGGGGCATTGGACCGCGAGCACGTCGCCGCCGAGAACGTCGTGAACGGTGAGATCACCTATCTCTACTGCGACTTCTGCGGCGTCGGCTGGGAGACCTGGTGGGAGCTCGGCGCCGACGGCCGGCTCCACGAACGTCTCACCGCCACGTACGACCGCACGCGCCCCGAACCCCTGGCCAAGTTCCTCAAGAATCTGGAGTCCGCCCGTGCCGCGTAAAAAACAATCAATCATCACCCCCGATGCATGGTCCAAAGAAGACATGTTTCGCATCGTCCACGCCTTGTGCGGTCGGGCGATAGGAAGCTGCGACGAGCTCCACATCCATGATCTTCTCAAATACGGCCTGAGAATGGAGGTGGATCGCAAGCGCCTCGCCCAGTTGAACCTGACGGACGTCGAGGACGTGCTCCGCCAGTTCGCGGCCCTAGTCGACGCCCTGCGCGACTGGGCCTTGCGAGACGACGACGGCGAATTCCTGGACTGCTCGACAGTGCTCGCTGAGTGGGGTTTCAATCTGGAATTGACCGAGGATCTCGCGCGTCACTTAGAACCGTAGGGTGCATCTCGATGCACCGATCTGAGCAAAATGGCTTTGCCCGCCCGTACAACTTCGTCCGCCATCCCCGCCGACTGGCTTCCGCTGTCGGACGTCGCCGCCAGGCTCGGCCTCAGTGAGCGGAGCGCCCAGCGACTGGCCCTGGAGTCGGCTGCGAAAGGAAGGGCACGCAAGGGTCCGCTTCCCGGCGGAAGCGGCGGCGTTACCTGGTGGCTGTCCCGCAGCATCGATCCCCGCCTCGCCCGTGTCATCGATCGCGACACGCGCGACGAGCAGGACCGGGTGATGCTGAGCGAGCGTTTCCCGGCGCACCTGCTCGACCGCGCCTACCGCAAGGCCCGCTGGATGCACCGCTGGCGCGAGCTCGTCGCTGACAGTACTTCCTCTTCCAAGGTCGCGGCGACGCGCATCGTCTCCGAGGCCCGCGCCGCCGAGGGTCCCGCGTTCAAGATCAGCGTGCGGTCCCTGGAACTGTGGTGGTCCGCGTATCAGACGCCGCGCGACGACGGACGCATTCGCGGCGTGGAGGCCCTCGTCGACCGCTACACCGGACCGTCTTCCTCTTCTTCCGCTATTGCCTGTTGCCCGTTGCCTGTTGCCTGTACTCGATCGCCCGAAGCGATCGACTACTTCTACTCCCTCTACCACACCACCTTGAAGCTCAGCGTCGCCCAGTGCCACGAGGCCACGGTCCGGCATGCAGAGCAGAACCGGCTTGCCGGGCAGGAGGGCTGGTCGTGGCCCGCGAGTTATTCGAGCACGCGTCGCTGGCTGGCGGAGACGGACGACCTTTCCACCAGTTGTTTGATGCGCGAGGGTGGGTCCTACTGGTCGCGGCGTTACATGCGTTACGCCCACATGGACTATTCCCGGCTGCCCGTAGGCGGCTTGTACATGGCCGACCACACCCGCTGCGACTTCTGGTGCTGGTGGGGTCGGCGGCAGCTTCGCCCCTGGCTCACCGCGGTCATGGACATCCGCAGCCGCTGCGTGGTCGGCTGGCACCTGGGTCCCGAGGCCCACCAGGACGCGATTCTCTCCGCCCTGCGCACGGCCTTCCGCGATTGGGCCGTGCCCCGCGAGTTGAAGATCGACAACGGCGCGGACTTCGCCAGCAAGCTCATCACCGGGCTGACCAAGGTGGAGCGCCGCTCGCTGGATCGCAAGGTCGCGGAGGGTGAGATTCGCTACCGCGAGGACAACGTCCTCTGCGACGACGTGCTCCGCTGGGGCGGGATCACCGGCGAGCTCGGCATCGACCTCAAGTTCGCCCTGCCGTTTTGCCCCTGGGCCAAGGGTCCGGTGGAGCGCTGGTTCGGCACCTTCCACGCGTACTCCAAGGCCCTATTCGCCACCTACTGCGGGCGCGGCAGTGCCGACAAGCCCGAGGCCGTGGACGAGGTGCGTTTCGGCCGCCGCGTGAAGCGCGGCGTGCGCATCTTCGATCCCGCGCTGGTGCCCACCATGGATCAGGCCCGCGAGACGGTCCGCGAGATCGTGCTGCGTTATCACCACCGCCGTCATCGCAGTCTGGATGCGTCGCCGCTGGCCGTGTGGCACACGGCGCAGAGCCTGCGTCGCGCTGACGACAAGGCCCTGGCCACGCTCATGAGCATCCGCGGTGCGTACAAGGTCCACGCCAACGGCGTGACCCTGCGCGTGGGCGCAGGGACGGTCAGCTACGGCGCCAAGGCGGCGTGTTTGAAGAAGCTGCGCGGCCGCGAGGTGCTGGTCAGTCTCGACCAGGCGGAGATCGGCCACGTCTGGGCGCTGGACGCGAAGACCCGGCGGATCATCGGGCGTCTGGACGCCAACGAGTACATCGAGCCCGGCGTGGACGTGGACCACGCCCGCGAGGCCACCGCCCAGGTCAAGCGTGAGCAGGCCCAGATAGCAAAGGCCCGCCGCAGTCAAGTCAAGCGCACGCGTACGGCCAACGAGCGCATGAACCGCGATCACCGCGAACGCGTCGCCGAGCTCCGTGCCACCGGCACGGATACCTCTGCTTCGTGCCTCCGTGCCTCCGTGCCTTCGTGCCTTCCGGTTCGAACCGGCTTCGAGGGCGTCTCGATTCCTGCATCGGTGGAAGTGGCGCCCCCGCCGAAATCGCGCTACGACGACGTGGACTTCGCCTCACTGCGACTGACCGATCCCGGCGTATCCGAGGACGATGACGAAGACGTTGCATTTTCGGAGCTTCGACTGTGAACGCTGACCAACAGCCAGAACCGCGCGATTCTTCAGCGCACCTGGTCGAGACGTTGCGCCAGCAGGGACGCGTATTGTTGGAGGCAAGGATGCTGCCCGACGAAGGACCGCTGACCGAGACGCAGGTGCTCGACGTGCTTACCGCCGTGAAGGACTACATCGCCCGGCACGGCATTACCTACGCGGAGATCGCCCGCCAGATCGGCGGCGTAAGGCCCAGTACGATCGGCGAAGTGCTCGCCGGCAAGTACAGCCGCGTCAAGCCCGAGACGCGCGACGGCCACGTGCGTGATCTGAACAACTGGATGGAGGTGGACGCCCGCCGGCGGGCCACGCGCCCCCAGCGCAAGTTCGTGGAGACGGGCGTCGCGGTGAACCTCATCACGCTCGCTGAGCAGGCCGTCTCGGGGCAGTTCATGGCCATCGCCCACGGACCCACCGGCATCGGCAAGACCATGGTCGCCCACGCCATCGTGGACCGCTACCCGGGGGCCATGTATCTGCGCGTCAGCCGGGGCAACACGACGCACATGGCCCTGCGCCGCTTGCTCGCCAAGGAGCTCCACATCAGCGACCCGCGCGGCCTGCGCCGCGATCGCCGGCGGCTGACATTCGACGAGATGGTCTTCAACATCCTCCGCGACAGCGGCCGCCTGCTCGTCGTGGACGAGGCCCACCGCCTGGCGGACAGCGGCCTGGAGTTCCTGCGGGATCTCTACGACGAGTGCCACGTGCCCATCGTGCTGCTGGCCACGAAGGACCTTGTACGGCGACTGGAGGAGGACAAGGACGAGGACCACGGCCAGTTGTTCAGTCGCTTCGCCATGTTCCTGGAGCTCACCCGGGGGGCGGACAAGACGCCGGGCAGCCGCAAGCCCCTGTTCTCCATCGCGGACATCCGCCGCATCTACGAATCGGACAAGGTCCGTCTGCTTCCCGACGGTCAGCGTTACTTGCAGGACGTGGCCAACATGCTCGGCCACGGCTCGCTGCGTCGCTGCGACTGGATCGTCAAGTGGGCCGTGTCGCTGGTTCGACGGCGTGACAATCTCGGCCCCGAGGATCGGGTGAATCTCGACGCGGAAGCGCTGCGCAGTGCGGAGAAGGGGGCCATGCGCGACGACGCCATGACCGCCGACATCGACCATCGCGAGCGCATCCGCACCGCCGTCGCCGGCTGATTCTTCCGCTTCGTGCCTCTTGCTGTTGCCTGTTGCCTATTGCCTATTGCCTGTTGCCTGACATGGAGGTCTTACCTTGCTCTTCGAACTGCTCGTCTCCATCGCCCTGGTGCTCACCGGCATCGGTTTCGTGGTCATCGGCGTGCTGCTGCATCGTCTGCGGCGCAGCCTGCGCTGGTGCGAGGTGCTCAACCCGCTGCTCCAGCCGTGGCCACCGGAGATCGAGACGCGCATCGTCAACCTCGGCCCCCGCGTCGGCAAGGTCGTGCAGTATCGCCACGGCTTCGATTTCACCAAGCTCCTCAAGGACAAGGAGGTGCTGTCGTGACGCAGCTTTCCACGGTTCCCAATTCGTCGAGCAAGCTCCAGCACCAGAAGCTTGTCATGGAAGCGGCCAATAAGGGCTTCGCACTCGGGGAGCTCCGCAAGATGGTCGGTGGCTCGCTGCGGCGGCTGTCGGCACTGGAGTGCAGCGAATGGATCAGGCACTTCGGCGGCGGCGACCTTCCCAACCCGCCGGGCAAGAAGCCCAGGCCCTACGGACGCAAGCGGACGGCCAGCGTGCGCGTGATCACCGCCGACCATGTCGAGCAGATCACACGTTTGGGCCTCACCCACTTCCACAGTCCGGAGCGCTTCGAGAACTGGCTGGAGACGAACTTCAAGGTCCGCAGTCCGGAGCAGTTGCTCACCGCCGCCCGTGCCGGCGAGGTCATTCACGTGCTCTTCACCATGCACCAACGCGCCCGCTCGACGGGCGGCGCCCACAAGACCACCCCGCGGCCACGGAAGCCGCGCTCATCCTCTTCGAAAGGAGTCGCCTCGTGAGGTCCCGTGCTATTGCCTGTTGCCTATTGCCTGTTGCCTTCCTCTATTGCCTATTGCCCATTGCCCATTGCCTCGGCGGGTCTCCGCCGGTCACCATGCAGTGCACCGTCGATCTGCCCACCGCCGTCGCCCCCGCGCCCGCGCCGCCGGAGATCCACCGCGACGGATCACTGTACGGCGCGGATCCCGTGCGGTTGCTGTACGCCCTGCTGATTCTCGACGAGAGCAGTCGCCTCCAGGACCAGGCCATCGTCGAGCAGTTGCGGGATCTTCGCGGCTTCACCCACGTGGCGTTGGTGACGCTCTCGTGGCAGGACCGTCCGCTGGCCGTGTACGACCCCCTCGTGCGTGAGGCGGCGGCGACGCTGCAATCGCAAGGCATTCACGTCGTCTGGGGGCGCTGGCTTTGGGTCGCCTGGTCGGACGGGCTCGCTCCCGGCGTACAGGTTCCTCCGCCGCTGGCCCAGTTCCATGCCGCGTTCTACGCCGAGGCCATTGAGCACCTCCGCCGAGAGGCCGAAGCGCTCGGCGCGACCGCCACGCTGCTCGACGTCGAGACCTACGGCCGTTGCGCCCAGAAGGCCTTGCAGAAACTGGAACTCACCGAGGGGGATCGCGCCGTGATCGGCGGCGCCGTGGATGCGGCCGTGCGTCGCGTCGGCGCCGTGGACGTCGTGCTGCCCACGAGTTCCTCGCGTGCGACGCACTACGCCTGGCCGCTGGGCAAGCTCGGCTTGCTCCGCGCCGACAACAAGACCTATTACACGCCGCGCGGCGACGGCAGGGTCGTGGCCAATCCGCCGGCGGGTTTCGTGCAACGTCTCGACCTGTGGGGAAGCAACGTCGGCCTCGGCCGTTCCGTGGACGTGGCCGGCACGTTTGCCAAGCTCACCGTCGACCAGGCGAAGGCCATCGATCTTGAGACGATTCGTGAGCGTTGGCCGGAGTGCCGTGGGTTCTGGGTCTACGCCGACCACGACATCCTCGCCGACGTGCTCCGGCAGTGGAAGGAGGCCTCTCCGTGAGCGAAGCCCCCGATCCCATTGACGACCCCGAGGGCTACGCGCTTTGGTGCGAGATGCACGCATGTCGAACCTGCGAGGGTTCGGGCGAGGTTTTTTGTTCCGACGAGGATGAGGGCATCGACGGCATGCGGGACTGCTACGCGTGTGGTGGATCAGGGATTGATCCAGCCTCCAGAATGCCCGACTACGACGAGGATGACGAATGAACTCTGACCATGCTTCGTTCCTCGACACGATCCTGCAATCGTGGGGCCTTTCCTCGTTCCGCCCCCTTCAGCGCGAGGCGTTGGAGGCGGTGATCGGAGTACGCGATCTCCTATGCGTCATGCCCACGGGCTCAGGTAAGTCGCTCGTCTACCAGGCGTCGGGACCATTCATCGGCCCCACCTTGGTCATCTCTCCGCTGATCGCCCTCATGAACGATCAGGTCCAGGCACTGAATGCCAGGCACGGAGGCACGGAGGCACGAAGGCACGAAGCAGATTCTCCTGTTGCCTGTTGGCCGTTGCCTGTTGCCTCCGCCATCACCTCGCAGTTACATCCCCGCCAGATCGATGCGATCTACACCGACTGGAAGAGCGGCGATCTCGATCTTCTGTACGTTGCCCCCGAGCGGGCCATGACCCCGGAGTTTCTCGCCGCGCTTACCATGCGACCGCCGGTTCACGTCGTCGTGGACGAGGCCCATTGCGTTTCGCAGTGGGGTCACGACTTCAGGCCGAGTTACCGTCGCCTGGGCGAGCTCCGCAAGGTCTTTCCCCGGGCGCAGGTCAGCGCCTTCACCGCCACGGCCACGGCCGCCGTCCGCGAGGACATCATTGCGACGCTCGGCCTGCGCGATCCGGTCGTGCTCGTCGGCGACTTCGTCCGCCGCAACCTGCACCTGCACGTGCAGCAGCGCATCGGCTCCGGCGACGCGCAACTGCTTGAGCTCCTTTCATCATCCCCTTCGTGCCTTCGTGCCTCCGTGCCTTCGTGCCTTCCCGCCCTGGTCTACTGTACGACCAGGGCGGAAACCGTCCGCATCGCCGCCGACCTGGTGGCGCGTGGGTACCGGGCGGCCGCGTACCACGGCGACATGCCCGACGAGCAGCGTAACGACGTGCATCGATCGTTCATGGCCGGCGAGTTGGACGTGGTCGTGGCGACGATCGCCTTCGGCATGGGCATCGACAAGTCCGACGTCCGCCAGGTCGTGCACATGTCCATGCCCAGCAGTCTGTCGCTCTATCACCAGGAGATCGGCCGCGCCGGCCGCGACGGTCAGCCCTCGCAGTGCGTGTTGCTCTACGACGAGGACGACTACTTCGTCTGGCTGGAGCGCATGCACCTGGAGGAGATCGAACACCAAGTCAACGACGATCCGGAACGTGAGGACTTCCGCGAGTTGGCCCCGGAGCTCGACGTCTACCGTTTGTTCGAGCTCCGCGCCGTGGAAGACTACTGCATCGACTCCTGGCACTGCCGTCACGAGCTCATCGACGAGTACTTCCGTGCAGCGCCGACGGGGTCGGTGAGGACGACGCACTTCCCCTGCCTCACCGCGTGCGACAATTGCCTGAATGATCGCACCGTCTCCGCTATCCCCACGACGCCCGAGGCAGTGGCCCGCGCCGAGGCGCAGATCGACGAGCAGGACCATTTTCCTGACCCCGCGAAAATGGTCGCCGAGGAGGCCCGATCGTGAACTTCCCCCACGAAACCAAGTACTTGCGCTTCGAGGAAGTGCCGCCGCAGAAGGGGCGGAAGACTCTCGTGATCGTCGTCCGCAACATCCGATCCGGCGTCTCGCTTGGCACCATTTCCTGGTACGGCTCCTGGCGGAGCTATGTCTTCTTCCCCGGGGCTCAAACGGTCTTCTCTTCCGACTGCCTCGCCGACATCCAGGCCTGCATCACCGCCCTCATGGCCGAGCGCAAGGAGTCCCGCTGATGCCCCGCATGATCCAGTGCCCGGAGTGCCCGAAGGACGCGGAGATGAAGAAGCACTGGGCGCGTGGACTTTGCCGCAATTGCTACCAGAGGACACATCGAACACCTACGATCCATTGCCCCGAGTGCCAGCCAGATGCGCCGCTCAAGGTGAATGCCGGGAAAGGCCTATGTCCCATGCACTACAAGCGGCAATTGCGTGCATCATGGGACGACGGCCGAAAAGATGCCAGGCGAAAAGCAGACCGAGTATGCAGGGCACGCAGGGCCCACCAGAGGTCTGCTCGCCAGAGGATTGACCGACGCATCAAAGGAGGCCTTCCTTTTTCGCGATTAAAAGGTCACCTCCATCCCCGCTTCGCCGGCGGATCGCTGGTCGAGTGTTCGTTTCCAGGTTGCCAAAATCTTGCTGGGTACCGCACCCCGTATGCAAAGCGCAACGCGAAGTTCGGCCATTTTTGCAAGGACCACCACTACCGCCAACTCAAGGAGGACTCCCATGCCCCGCTTCGATCACTTGCTGGCTAGCTGTCTCAAGCATCATGCCGAGGTCGTGCGTTACGCCAATGGCGTGCGTACGTCGCTCCAGCGTCACCGCCGCGCCGCGTACCGTTTCGCCCGCGACCTGATCGAGATTCAGCAACACCACTACAACGACTTCGTGCGCTGGGTGCTCACCGAAGGCGTCGATCTCGATGGTTGGATGGACAAGTACTTCGACCCCATTGAGCAGCTTGGCGGGGACCGCCGGTCTTTGCTCAGCGCCGTCCAGAACGGCATGAGTGAGAAGGAATACGTCAAGCTCGGGGTGTTCGCCGTCGCCGGATCACGGAAGAAGGCGCCTAGCATTGCTCGCGTGGACATTGACGCCGAGCAGCCATCTACAGTCCCCGATGAAACGCCCGAGCAACGCGCCGAGCGATTCCAAACGCTCTACGAAGCGGCCCGCACGGAGATCCGTCAAATCCGCAAGGATTTCAATGAGCTCAAGACGGAAGTGGAGATCTGGCGCAAGACGGCTGAGAAGGTCCAGCGCAAGAAAGTCGGCTGATGCTCGATAGCTCCTTCAACTTCCTCGGCCTGGTGCTCACCGCCTCGCGCGACGGCGATCGCGTTGTGGGCTCGGTAGCGTTTCCCTACGCCACCTACGCCCGTGACCGCGTGCCCATCGACTACCGCTCTATGAGGCCAGGCACAGAGCAGACCTCTTCGCCGTTGCCTACTGCCTATTGCCAATTGCCTTCTCCTCACTCCGCCCGCGAGTCCTTTCGCGTGCAGTGCGTCAAACGCTTCAACGACCTCCGCAGCACCGACTCCACCCTCTCCCAGCGCGAGGCCGCGCGGCGTGTGGTCGAGTCCACCAGCGAGCGTGTCTCCATCCGCTCGATCATGCTCTGGGCCGAGCGCTTCCACACGGAAGGCGAGGCGTCGTTGCGGGACGGCTACGTCGCCGCCCCACGGGCCGTAGCGAGTTTCACCGCCGCCGAAGCGGAATCCGCGGTCAAGCTTCTCGCCTGGTGGTGCTTCCGCATCGGCAACGTCGAGACAATCTGCACCACAGTGATGCACAGTGGTGTACGCGTACTCCGCCAGGGCTTCCAGCTTGCCGACCTCCTCGCCGCCGTCGATTGCTACTACGCCTGGCCGTGCGACCGTCAGCGTTATCCGTTCAAGTCCTTCGCCCGCTGGGCGAAGCACGACGTGCAGACCTGGCTCTTGCGTGCCGCCGACCAAGCCGACTACCGCCGCCAGTCCGCCGCCCTCCGTGAGAGCGAGACTCCTCTCCGTCCTCCTGCCTCTGCTTCGTGCCACAGCAGTCCCGGCTTGCCGGGTGGCTCTGTGCTTTCGTGCCCTCCTCAACCCAAGGCCCGCAAGCGTGACGCCGCTCACCGCGGCACCCGCCGCGCCATCGCCGCCATGGCCACTCCCGTTGATCCTCCCTCCGCAGCCCCTTCGTGCCTTCGTGCCTCCGTGGCTCCGTCGCTTCTTCCGAACGCCGCCCGCCTGCTACGCTCCATCGGGGCGGATAATGCCGCGCGTCAGGTGTTGGCTTCCGTGCCCATCGATGGTCCGCCGGCCCTGGCTGGGAACCGCGACCCGCAGACGGTGGCGGAGTCATTGGGCTTGCTGGACGATGGGATGCGTCGTATGTTGATCGGCGTCGGCCAGGGTGACCGCGAGGCCGAGAAGCAGGCCGTGGCCACGTTGCCCCTCTGGTGGGAGTCGCTTCCGAAGACTCTTCGAGATCGTCTCGACGTCGCCGCGAAGGAGTGGCTGGACGACAATCCGAAGTGGCGTCGCGCGGCGGCAGCAGCGCGGATGGAGCACGAGCTCGACCTGCTCGTGCGCAAGCGCAAGGTCGCCCTCCTCCGCCCGCACCTGCGTCCCGCCCGCTCCGGCATCCAGCGCCTCGGCGTCGCCCTGCGGTTGTCCGGGTAGTTTGCTCCGTTCCCTTGCAGACCCGGCTTGCCGGGCATGGCCTCGTGGCTGCTGTTAAGATAGCTGTTAAGATGGACTTCGATGAACGGCGGTTCGACCCATCCTCGAAGCACTTGGCAAGCCCGGCAATCTGGCGAATCTATCCTCCGACACTTCCACATATCGCCTGCCGCTGCAATTCTATTCACCAATTCTGTCGGACCGCTTGTCGGAGCGTCGGAGCGGCCACGCTCCCATTTCTCTTATAAACCCGCAATTCACCGCAACTTGCAGCGCTCCGACAAGAGCGCAAAACCAAGCGCAACTGGCCGGAACCGTCTTGCGTGCGCAAAACCTCCCCGCCCCCTCAATTCGCTCGCAACTCGCGTTATTTCAACGACTTAGACGCGTTTCCGCGTCGATTCCGATTTGCGCAAAACCTAGGTATCTCTCAGACTGACATTCAAATGAGCGTTCTTTGCGCCCGTTTTCGGACATAATTCGCTCCCTCCTTCTTGAATGGACTGTGCCGCCCCTGCCACGGTTAGGCGTGCATCCGGGCCCATCGGGGAAATCGGCAGTGAATACGGGATCCCCCTGCAATGGAAACGGGTACCGCGACGGCGAATCGGAAACGCGGTCCCTCTACAGGTAATAACGCGCATGGGCGCTCAGTCGAATGCGCAATTCGAGTGAGCGCGCCCGGAAGTGGCACGAAGACACAACGTGGAATGAGGCGGTCGATGCCGGGCTACGGCGGACGGTCGGGACGCCTGAAATGGTAGCCCTTGGAGCCGATGGCCCGAGCCAAGGGACTGCGGGGGTCCTCGCCGGCGCGGAGGGAAGCGAGGACGCGGGCGAAGTCGTACTGCGGTGTCCAGCCTAACTCGCGGCGGGCGAGAGCGTTGTCGTAAACGCGGTCGATGCACGGAAACATCCGCCAGCCGCGGCGGGCGAATTCGGATTCGTAGTCGGGAATGCGGCGGCGAAGGACGGCCGGGGCGTCCGTGTTGAGTTCGGCGACGTCGCTGGGCTCGAAGGGCGTGGTGGCGGAGATGATGTAGCGTCCGAAGCCGATGGACGAAGCGAGTTCGAGAGCGCGGAGGTGGGCAGAGACGACGTCGGCGATGTCGGCGCGGCGGTAGAGGAACTCGACGGCCTTCACGTTTCCGTCGTCGTAGGCGTCACGGACGACGGCGTCATCGTCCTCCTCGGGGAAGAATCGGGAGGTTCGGAGGATGATGCAGGGGAGTTTGTCGTTGCGGGCGGCGAGTTCGCAGAGGTCCTCGGCGGCGCACTTGGTGACGCCGTAGATGTTGCGGGGGGCGGGGGTGAGGGATTCGGTAACCCAGACGGCCGGGGCGCCGCGCGGGGGTCGCAGGGCGCGGCCGAAGGTGCTGGTCGTGCTGGTGAAGATGAAGGATTTGACGCCAGCGCGGACGGATTCTTCGAGCAGGTTGAGGGTGCCGGTGATGTTGGTGTCGACGAAGGCCTGATTCGAGTGTGTGGCGATGTGGGGCTTGTGCAGGGTGGCGGTGTGGATGACGGCGTCGGCGCCATCGATCACTTTCTTGATGAAGTCCCGGTCGACAATCGAACCGACGTGCGTCGTGAAAGGCGAGGGGAGGATGTCGATGCCGACGATGTCGTGGCCGCTGCCCTGGAGGGTGCGGACGAGGGCTTCGCCGAGGTGGCCGGAGGTACCGGTGATGAGGAGGAGCATGGAAAGGAATGATAGGGAGCGAGGCGGGGAGTGGAAGGGGGGAAGTAATGGACTTCCGGCGGACTCCCTTGACCGTACTGGTGTTGGACCCATACATTACCCGAATGAAACTGCCCGCGATTCTCAAGGTCAAGCTGGACGTTCGCTCTAGCACCCTCGAACGTGTAATAGATAGAATCTCAGAGTTCATCGGTGATTGGCGAGACCCCGAGAAGAAGTTGCTGGCAGTAGAGAAGAAATGCGAAGCCGACCTTGTTAGAGCGAGGACCGACATCAAGCTTGAGGAACTTGGAGTAAAACATGATGCTGCACGCGTTAAGCGCGCGCAGCAAAGATGGCTTGCCGAGCTACACCGAAATCAGGACAACATGGAGTCCGTCGCAGAAAAGACACTCCCCCTCCTGAACGACTCGGCTCGACCCGAAGAGGTCGATAGCGACTGGATTGCGAATTTCTTCAAACAAGCTCGCCAATATAGTAACTCTGAAATGCAGCAGTTGTTTGCCTACCTGCTTGCTCAACAATTCAACAATCCTGGTTCGATTGCCCGACGCACCGTGAATGCTGTCGCGTGCTTTGAACCAGCTGACGCCAGTCTGTTTCAACGGCTTGCGGGATTCGTCGTACGCATTGAGAATAGTCCGTTCCCGCTGATTTTTCGTAGAACAAGCTACTACAAAGAACGGGGCCTAACGTTTGAGCACTGCCTCCACCTCGCGAGCCTAGGCCTGATATCCACGAACGATTCCGGCTATTCTCAGACGCTCACTCTGCCGACGCAGCCAGAAGGATGGTTTCTGAACTTGCAGTATCAAGAGCGTCGGTTTCGGCTTTTGTTTTCTGAGCGAGCGGAGCGAATTGATATCGGGCGAGTCCTTCTGACGGATGTCGGCAGGCAGATATACGCGATTGCTGAGCCAAGTGCAGTGCGGGATTTCCCCGACTTCTTGACCACCAGATTTGGAGAATGCGGTCTCCAACTTGATGAGATTCTCTCACCGATAAGTAGTGACAGCAATATGCAAGCTGGAGGTCGAATCGGCGACCAAGGCTTCTGATCTCGATCCCTTCAAGGCCGAGCCGCTCCGCCGGTCCTAGTCTAGGCCACCAAATCGAGGAGTTCGTCGAGGGAGCGGATCATGTGGTCGGCGCGGGCGCGGCCGATGTCGTGGGTGCGGCTGTCGCGGCAAAGCCAGACGGTTGTGAGGCCGAGGGGTGCGGCGCCGCCGACGTCGGCGTGGAGGGAATCGCCGACGTGGAGGATGCGCTTGGGGTCGGACGTGAGCAAGTGGAGAGCGTCGAGTTCCGGCGGAAGAGCATGGCGGCGCTCACCTTCGGCGAGCTTGGCCATGGCACCCGCGCCCGGTTTCTCCGAAGGAGCATGGCGGCGCTCACCTTCGGCGAGCTTGGCCATGGCACCCGATTGAGCGGGTCCGCGCGGGCTGAAGCCACACGGCTCGCCAGGAAGTTTGCCATAGTCACACACGGCCGACGAGGCTCCGCTTACCGCTCGGGCGGCGTGGCGGAAGATCTCGGCGTGGGGTTTGTAGCTGCGGGCCATTTCCGAAGTCATCACGCAGGTGAAGCGGAGCTTGTGACGCTCGATGGCGACGAGCAGCGGTTCGGTATCGGCGTTGGAGACGCAGCAGGTGGGGAGCGGAACGCGTCGGAGGAACTCGAGGGCGTCGCTGTAGATGGGCGGATTGGCCCAATAGCGCTCCAGCTCTTCCACGTAGGCCGGGGCGTCGATGCGGAGATCGAAGTCACCGACGGCCTGGGTCAGGCTGAGGCAGACGCATTCGTGGAGGGTGCGAAAGTTCGGCCCGTTGCTGGCGTCGAGGGCGGCGAAGAAATGCTCGCCCCAGCGGACGGCGAAGGTGGGCGGGGAAAGAGGGAGCTCGAAGTCCTGAACGACGCGGGTGCAGACGGACTCGACGGCCTCGCGGTCGCCGGAGGAGACGGTGCCGTAGAAGTCGACGAAAATGAGGTCGAAGCGGGACATCGAGACATGGTAGCAAGAAGTAGGGACGAAGCCACGAAGGGAGAAGAGTTCAGAGCTTTTCGAGGTGGCGGACGAAGTCGGCGATGACGTCTTCGGGGGTGGAAGCGCCGGCCGTGACGCCGGCGACGCGTTTGCCGTCGATCATGTGCGGCTCGAGCTGTTCGTAGGTCTCGACATGGTAGGTCTCGCAGCCGGCCTCTCGGCAGAGGCGGGCCATCTCGCGGGTGTTGGCGGAGTTGAGTCCACCGAGCACGAACATCACGTCGACCTCGCGGGCGAGGGTGACGGCGGCTTCCTGGCGGCGGGTGACCTCCAGGCAGAGCGTGTTGACGATTTTCACTTCCTTGTAGGGGCGCTTGAGGATCTCGGCGATCATCTGGGCGACGTGCTCGGGCGAATGCGTGGTCTGGGCGACGATGCCGAGTCGTTCCTTGTAGGGGAGTGCCTCTTCGAGATCGCTGCCGTGGTCGATAACGGTGACGTTGGGGGCGTAGCCGATGACGCCACGGACCTCGGGGTGATTGGGGTCCCCGATCATCACCACGTGATAGCCTTCCTCGTGGAGCTGGCGGACGACGTTCTGGGCGCGCTTCACGAGAACGCAGGTGGCGTCGACGATGCTCAGGCCGCGCTGTCGCGCTTTTTCAAACGTCTCCGGGGGAGCGCCGTGGGAGCGGATGAGGACAGCCTTGTCGCCGTCGACGGTTTCGAGATCGCCGGACTGGTTGAGCCCTTGGCGCTCGAGTTTTTCGACGACCTGACGATTGTGGATGACAGGTCCGAGGGCGACGATCCTGCCGGGGCCGTGGTTGGTCACGGCGGCCTCGGCGATTTCGATGGCGTCCTCGACGCCGAAGCAGAATCCACGAGCGGTGGCGATTTTGACGATCATCGTGTCTTCTGTTGCCGAAACCTGGTTGATCGAAAAGGCAACGAAGCCGGCGTCGCGAATGCGGCGCGCACGTCCGTTACCGGCCCTTCCCGTATCCAGTGATCTTAGTCGACGAGGAAAATCCCGCCAATCCCGTCTCCGAACGACGACCCTGCTCCGGTTCACCGCGATCAGCCATTTTCGGACTCTGCCCTGGAGTACGTTTGCACGCGAAACGGCGGTCTTATCCGGGCGCGACGGGGGTCCGATGAGATAGGTGGATATCAGTCATGCGCCAAAGGACTCCGCGCGAGCGGGGAGTCCCTCGGCCAGCGAGCAAAGGATAGGCACATGGAAATGTCGGACCTGGTCTGCCGGTACGGACTTGAGCACGCGGGACTCACGAACCTGGGAAGCATCTACTGGAACCGCTCGACGCCGGCGCTGTATGAGAGCGCCATCCGCCAGGGCGAGGCGCAGATCGGGCACCTCGGCCCGCTCGTGGTGCGGATGGGACAGCACACGGGACGGTCGGCCAACGACAAGTACGTGGTCGATGACCCGCAGACGGGCAAGGACATCTGGTGGGGCAAGATCAACGTGAAGTTCGCGCAGGACCGCTTTGACAACCTGCACAAGCGGATGTGCAGCTACCTGCGGGGCAAGAAGGTGTTCGTCCAGGATTGCTTCGCGGGCGCGGACGAGCGCTATCGGCTGCCGGTGCGGATCATCACGGAGTTCGCCTGGCACAGCCTGTTTGCGCGAAACATGTTCATCCAGCCGGAGCAGGACGCGGAGAAGATTCGCGGATTTATGCCGGAATTCACGGTCATCCAGTGCCCGAACTTCCACGCCGATCCGGACGTGGACAAGACGCGCAGCGGAACCTTCGTAGCGCTGAGCTTTACGCGGAAGATGATACTGATCGGGGGGACGGCCTACGCCGGAGAGATCAAGAAGTCCGTATTCACGCTGCTGAACTACATCCTGCCGGCGAAGGGCGTGCTGCCCATGCACTGCTCGGCGAACGTCGCCAAGGACGACCCGGAGGACGTGGCGATCTTCTTCGGACTGTCGGGCACGGGAAAGACGACGTTGTCGGCCGACCCGAATCGACTGCTCATCGGTGACGACGAACACGCCTGGTCGGACAACGGCGTTTTTAACTTCGAAGGCGGCTGCTATGCGAAGGTGATCAACCTCTCGAAGGACGCGGAGCCGGAGATCTTCGCGTGCACGAGACGATTCGGCACGATTCTCGAAAACGTGGGAATGGACCCGGCCTGCCGGCGTGTTGATCTCACTGATTCGACGTTTACGGAGAACACGCGGGCGTCGTATCCGCTTACGCACATTCCGAACATCGTGACATCCGGGAAGGCCGGACATCCCCGGGCGGTGATCATGCTTACGGCCGATGCCTTCGGCGTGCTGCCGCCGATCGCCAAGCTCACGCCCGAGCAGGCGATGTACCACTTCATCAGCGGATACACGGCCAAGGTCGCGGGGACCGAGGCAGGCGTGAAGGAACCGACGGCGACGTTCAGCGCGTGCTTTGGAGCGCCGTTCCTGCCGCGGCATCCGGCGGCCTACGCGGAGTTATTGGCAAAGAAACTGCGGCAGCACGACACGGACTGCTGGCTGGTGAATACCGGCTGGACGGGGGGACCCTATGGCACAGGTTCGCGGATGAAGATCGAGGTGACGCGCACGCTGATCAACGCGGCGCTGAACGGATCGCTGGTCTCGGCACCGATGGAGCCGGATGCGCTGTTCGGGTTCATGGTGCCGAAGAAGGTGGCGGGCATTACGGGGAACGTGCTCAATCCGCGGTCGACGTGGAAGGACGCGAAGGCCTACGACGAGCAGGCCAAGAAGCTGGCGGGCATGTTCCAGAAGAACTTCGAGCAATACAAGGACGGCGTGTCGCGCGAGGTGGCCGAAGCCGGTCCGCGGACGGCGCCCATGCAGGCGGTGGGCGTTTGAGAACGAAAGCGAGGCACGAAGGCACAGAGCGGAGCGACAGGATCTGTGTCCGGCCGACTGTTGCTGGAAGGGCGACTTGAAGCCGGACGCTGGCTCACGCGAGGAACGATGAGGACGGACAATAATCCGTTGGATTTCCGCGTCGCGGAGCTTGGTCCGCGGCGCGTGGCTTCGCCCTACCGGACGCCGCGTTACGTGAGCGACGGCGCACGGACGCTGCTGCGCCACACCGTTACGGGCGAGGACGAAGGGAGCACGGAGGCATCGCAGGATGGCGGCGACATCGGCTTCGAGCTGGCCGGTCCGCGCGAGCAGGTCTACTTCGACCCGAGTAAGACGCGTTGCGGGATCGTGACGTGCGGAGGGCTCTGCCCGGGGCTCAACGATGTAATCCGGGCGATCGTGCTCCAGCTCCACGAGCACTACGGCGTGGAGCTGATCTACGGATTCCGGTACGGGTTCGAGGGGCTGGTCGCGCGGTACGGGCACCGGCCGATCATGCTCGACCCGGAGACCGTCGCCCATATTCACCAACGCGGGGGCACGATTCTGTCGTCGTCGCGCGGGCCCCAGGAGCCGGCGGAAATGGTCGATGCGCTGGAGCGGCTGAATCTCCAGATGCTCTTCTGCATCGGCGGAGACGGGACGTTCCGTGGCGCGGATGCTCTGTGCCGGGAGATCGAACGGCGGGGACTCAAGATCGCCGTCGTGTCGGTTCCCAAAACGATTGATAACGACATCCCGTTCACGACGCGGACCTTCGGATTCGAAACCGCGTTCTCGGAGGCATCGCTGGCCATCCGCGCGGCGCACGTCGAGGCGACGGGAGCACTGAACGGCGTGGGGCTGGTCAAGCTCATGGGACGGCACGCGGGTTTCATCGCGGCCCATGCGGCGCTTGCCAGCCGGGACGCGGACTTCGTGCTGGTTCCCGAGGTGGAATTCGAACTGGCGGGAAGCAACGGACTCTTCTCGCATCTCGCCCGCCAACTGAAGAAGCGCCGGCACGCCGTGGTGGTCGTGGCGGAGGGCGCGGGGCAGCGGCTGTTCGAGTCCGATACGGATCGCGACGCGGCACGCGACCCTTCGGGCAATATCAAACTCAAGGATATCGGCACGTATCTTCGCGATCGTATCGGCGAGTATCTCCGCCTCATGAGCATTCCGCACACGCTCAAGTACATCGATCCCAGCTATCTGATTCGATCGGCGCCGGCAACGCCGAGCGATTCGCTGTTCGCGGGGATCCTTGGTCAAATGGCGGCGCACGCGGCGATGGCGGGCAAGACGGGGATGTTTGTCGGACACTGGAATGATCAGTTCACCCACGTGCCCATCTCCGCGGCGGTCGCCAACAGCAAGCGCCTCGATCCGACAGGCCACCTGTGGCAGAGCGTCGTGGAATGTACGGGACAGCCGACGTCGATGATCAACAGCGGCAATGTAGAAGAAGATTCCGTCTGCGACTGGACGGCGGCGGGGCTCGAAGGAGCGATCGTATAGGCACGGGCGTGGCGTTCGGGTCGGAACGAGGGCAAGGCCAAGCGAATGAATACACAGCAAATCACCAAGTCGGCACTGCTCGACCGGGACGAACGCCTGGGCCTGGACGTCGAATCGCTCAGGGGATCGATTCTCAGTCATCTTCGCTTCACGCAGGCGAAAGTCCCCGGGCACGCGACCGAACGGGATGTATTCGTGGCGGTAGCGATGGCCGTCCGCGACCGCCTGATCGACCGCTGGATCGCCACGCGGCGGGCCTACTACGAGCGGGCTGATACAAAGCGCGTCTACTACCTTTCGCTCGAGTTTCTCATCGGCCGGACGCTTGGTAACAGTCTCGTCAACCTGCAACTGTATGATGAGCTCTATCAGGCGCTGTTCGAACTGGGCTACGACCTGGAACAGATTCGCGAGCTGGAGGAAGAGGCTGGGCTGGGTAACGGCGGGCTCGGGCGGCTTGCGGCCTGTTTCCTGGACTCGATGGCGACTTTGGAACTTCCCGCATACGGCTACGGACTGCGTTACGAACAAGGCATGTTCACGCAGCGCATCCGCGACGGACGGCAGGTGGAAGAGCCGGACGACTGGCTGCGCTCAGGGAGCCCGTGGGAGATCGCCAGGCCGGAAGACGTGATACGGATTCAATACTATGGGCGATCGGAATCGTACCGGGACCTCGAAGGACAATTGCGATTCCGTTGGGTGGATACGGCGGACGTGCTGGCGCTGCCGTACGACGTGCCGGTGCCGGGCTATCGCAACAACACGGTGAATACGCTGCGTCTCTTTGCGGCGCGTGCAACCAACGAATTCGACCTGAACTACTTCAACCATGGTGATTACCTTCGTGCCTGCCAGGACAAGTCGCAGGCGGAGAACATCACCAAGGTGCTGTATCCCAAGGACGACTTCGCACAGGGGCAGGAGCTGCGGCTCAAGCAGGAATACCTGCTGGTCTCGGCATCGCTTCAGGAGATCCTGCAACGGTTCCGGTCTCAGCACGAGGAATGGGCGGAACTGCCCGAGCGGGCCGCGATCCAACTCAACGACACCCACCCGGCACTGGCGATTCCGGAGGCCATGCGCCTGCTGATGGACTTTCACGGATTGGGCTGGGAACAGGCGTGGGACATCACGACGCGCGTTTTCGCGTACACGAATCATACCGTGCTGCCGGAAGCGCTGGAGACCTGGCCCGTGGCGCTGATGGAACGCCTGCTGCCGCGGCACATGCAGGTCATTTACGAAATCAACCGCCGCTTCCTGGACGACGTTCGATGTGCATTTCCCCACGACCCGGCGGCGGTCGAACGCATGTCGCTGATTCAGGAAGAGCCCCAGCGGCGGGTGCGGATGGCCAACCTGGCGATCGTGGGAAGTCACTCGGTCAACGGCGTCTCGGCGCTGCATTCGCGGATTCTGGTCGAACGGCTTTTCCGCGACTTCGACGCCCTTTATCCGGCCAAGTTCAACAACAAGACCAACGGCATTACGCCGCGGCGTTGGCTCAAGAAGGCGAACGCTCCCCTGGCATACCTGATCAGCGAGGCCATCGGCGATGCGTGGCTTAAGGATCTTGACGAACTGCACCGGCTGATTCCCTTCGCCGGCGACGCCTCCTTCTGCGCCCAGTGGAGGGAGATCAAGCGACTGAACAAGGAGCGGCTGGGAGAATACTTGAAGAAGACGCAGGGGCTGCGAATCAAGCCGGACTGGCTGCTCGATTGCCAGGTGAAACGTATACATGAGTACAAGCGGCAACTGCTGAACATCCTGCATGTCATTACGCTTTTCCAGCGGATTCGCCGGAATCCAGGGGGTGATTTCCTCCCTCGGACCGTCCTGATCGCGGGCAAGGCCGCCCCGGGATATCACCGAGCCAAGCTCATCATTCACCTTGCCAACGCCGTGGGACGAACCATCGAGAACGATCCATTTGTACGCAACAAGCTGCGGGTCGTCTTTCCCGAGAACTACGGCGTTTCCCTCGCGGAAGCGATTATTCCGGCGGCGGAGCTCTCTGAGCAGATTTCGACCGCGGGCATGGAGGCGTCGGGCACGGGGAATATGAAGTTCGCCCTCAACGGCGCGGTGACGATCGGAACGCTCGACGGCGCCAACGTGGAGATCCGCGAGGCGGTGGGCGACAACAACATCTTCACGTTCGGACTGACGGCCGAGGAAGTCGAAGCGGCACGGGCGTCGGGCTACAACCCGTGGCGATATTATCAATCCAATGAAGAACTGCGTCAGGCGTTGCTTACGCTCTGCGATGACACATTCTGTCCGGAAGCGCCGGGGACATTCCAGCCGATCTACGACGCGCTGCTGCACCACGGCGACTACTTCCTCGTTCTGGCGGACTATGAGGCGTACATCCGTTGCCAGAACGAGGTGGAGGAGGCGTATCGCGACGTGGATCGCTGGACGCGGCTGTCGATCCTGAACACGGCCAACATGGGGCGCTTCTCCAGCGACCGAACGATTCAGGAATACGCACGAGACATTTGGCGGGCGAAGCCGGTAAAGGTGAGGCTGGCGAGCGGCAAATGAGTTGCGGGTTGCGCCAATTTCAAGTCCGACCATTGGGCCTGGAGGGATTCGAACCCCCGACCAAGCGATTATGAGTCGCCTGCTCTAACCGCTGAGCTACAGGCCCGCTGTTCCCACCGTTCGCATCGCCAGGATCCAGCGCCGGCTATCCTAGCAGAACATTCGGGAACGGCGAACCGGCTGGTGACATTCGCGCGGGGTGGCTCGGCAAATCGACGAGTTCGATCAGGGGTCCAATCACTGGCGGCAAGATTCTCTCCGACGAACATTCACCGGGTGAGCGATGAAAGCGCGCGGGCATTGTTCAAACGGATGATGAATGACAAGCGTCGCGGGCGGCCGTCAGGGTCACTTCGCGGAAACCGGGACTCAGAATCCGCCCTGCATTTACCGGACTCCACCTGTGCCGGAACGAACATCAGCCGCCCGCATATTTGCGCCAGCACACTTGGGATCTGCCGGCGCGGGATCCGGACGATCTCGGCAACGATAAGACCGGGTCGGTACCATCCAACCCGGTCGCACATCAGTTCCCTTCGCATTGTTGAGAGAGGCCGGCCCTCCGGCGAACTCATCCTGGAGGCGGATCTCGTGGCCGGAACGGTGGGAGCTTGGCCCAAACTCCCGGCTGAGTGACATGGTAGCACAGACGAATGATCAACATTGGGTTGCCCCCTTTCATCAAGCTGCTCCCGACTTCGCCTCCAACGCTTCCTGGCAGGGAACGCATCGCGTGGCGTCGGGAATGATCCTCAGACGCGCCGCGGGGATTCGCTTGCCGCAGTCGGCACAGACTCCCTTCGCCTTCGCAGGCGAATCCCGCAACGCGTCGCGAGCTTCCAAGGCCGGTCCCGCGGCCGCCCGCTTGAGCCAGGGCACATCCGCGCCCCAGGCGATTTCGAGGAGTGAATCACGTCGATTGAACCTCCGCGATCGGCTGGTGGTCATCTGCATCGGCCACCCTTTCCGCGAACGAAACCTGCGGGTCGCTTCAGCCCTCGCGGATTTCCGTCCGCCGTAGGGCGTTCCGCTGGGCGGAGCGCCAATTCGTCTCAATCAGACTGAGCGACTGGACGGGTGTCGTTCGCGCCACCCGTCAGGAGAGGAATGGCAGGAGGCGTGCCGTCGAAACAGCCAATGCGATGTTTATATAAACTATTTATTTATAGTCGCTTACAGATACATCAATGCATGAGGCCGGGTTTAACAGATGGCAATATGCGGTCCGGAAGGGACAAATTTTATCCACTTTGGCTAATCTGAGGCCATCTCGTTCGAGCGGATCCCCGTTACCTTGAATTCGGTCTCGAGGCCGAGCTGTCGGACACGTTGGCGAAGCGTCGCGCGACTGATGCCAAGTTGGCGGGCGGCGGGGGCAAGCCGCCCGGCGTGGCGCTCCAAGGCCGCGCGCACTAACTCGCGATCCAGCACGTCCAGTGCGGTGGCGCGAACGCGCCCCTCAAACGAGGGCCCGGCGATGAGCCGGTCGGCAAGCTGGCGAAGTGGCAAAGTCTCGAACCCGACCGCTCGTGAGTCTGGGATGGCGTCCTCAGCCGCGGCCGGCGTTCCGGCCCGAATGTGATCCGGCAGGAATTCGGGCAAGAGGATCGTCCCCCGGGCAACGACCAGTGCAGACTTTATCGCGTTCTCCAGCTCGCGGACGTTGCCCGGCCAAGGGTAGCGCAAGAGCAACGGGAGGGTATCTGGGGCGAAACTGCGGATCTCCGTGCCGAGCAGGGCGTTGTAGCGGCGCACGAAGTAGTGGGCAAGAAGCACAACGTCCACTTCCCGCTCGCGCAAAGGGGGAACCTCGACGCTGGCGACGCGGAATCTGTAGTAGAGATCGCGACGGAAGCGCTGCTCCCGGATCATGGTCTCGAGCGGCTGGTGCGTCGCGGAGATGATGCGAACGTCGCAGTTCTGCGTCTGAGAGGAACCCAGGCGCTGAAAACTCCCGTCCTGGAGTACACGGAGAAGTTTGGCCTGGGTCGGCAGCGGGATGTCGCCGACCTCATCCAGGAAGAGCGTCCCGCCGTCGCATTGCTCAAACTTGCCGAGACGGCGCGACGTGGCGCCGGTAAAGGCGCCTTTTTCGTGTCCGAACAGTTCACTTTCCAGAAGCGTCTCCGGGATGGCGGCGCAGTTGACGGCCAGGTAAGGATGATCGCGGCGGGGACTGTGATGAAGGATGGCCCGGGCGACAAGCTCCTTTCCGGTCCCGCTCTCACCGGTAATGAGCACGTTGATATCGCGGGGAGCGATGAGGGCGACGAGCTTGTAGAGCTCGGTCATGGCGGGTGACTGCCCGATGATGCGTTCGACGCGAGAATCCCGGTGGGTCTCGTCGCGCTCCGCGGGGAGCTCGATCGCCCGACTGATACGCAGCGCATCGCGGATCTGGCGGGCAAGTGAGGCAACGGTCGTCGGGCGGACGAGAAAGTCGAGTGCGCCCTGCTTGATGGCCTCGATGGTGGTATCACTGGAAGAGGGCTCGTCGATGAGCAGGACCCCAACCGTCGGCCAGTCGCTTCGCACGCTCGGGAAAGTCTCATAATCGCAGAGGACTATCTCGGATGGTCGCTCGCCGGACGCGGCGGGAGGGGAAACGGCCTCGTAGCTCGCAGCATGAAGAGCGTGAACGTTCTCAGCACCACAGGCCTCCTCAACGAGCTTGCGGAGGCGGGTGTCACCGCCGATCAACATGACGCGATCGATCATCGGGAGATTCTCAACGTCGAATTTTCCGTCGAAGCTTGCCCCTGCATCATAGCCGCACAGGGGTTCGTCACACTTCCGCGCTGCCCGATGCCGCTGCACGAGATTCCAGATGCAGCGTTCGCCAGTACCGAAACGAGATGACCACCAGGGTGATTACCGTGATCGGAATAACAAACCACAGCATTGCTTCCCGGAAGCCGGTCAGGGCGGCACTGGAAGTCGCGTCCAGGGTCAGATAGATGACGTAGAGGACGTAATAAGCGAGGAAGAGAACGCCCTCCCAGCGGCCGATGCGGTAACCGGTAAAGAAGATGGGCAGGCAGGCCGCGTTCACCGCAATCATCACGGGAATATCGAAGGTGAGGGCCTTTTCGGATACCTGGATGCCCTGCCCCCCGACGGCCGCGGTCACGCCGAGCACGCAAAGAACGTTGAATATGTTGCTTCCGACGATGTTGCCGACAGCGATGTCGCGCTCGCCGCGGAGGGCGGCCACGACGGAGGTCACCACCTCGGGCAACGATGTGCCAACAGCCACGATCGTGAGACCGATGACCAGTTGGCTGATGCCCATCCACGTGGCGATGGCGACGGCACCGGCGACAATCAGCGCCGCACCCCAGACCAACAAAGCCAGACCGACGGCGACGAGAGCGAGATTGACGGGCACAGCCAGCGTGTTCGGCAAGCCCGCGGGCGCGGGAGCCACCATCTCGGCCGCGAAAAGGGCAGCCTGCTCCCGGCGACTCGCACGGATGGACCATATGACGTAGAGCAGCAGTCCGATGACCAGAATGGCGCCGTCGATGCGATCGAGCTTGCGGTCAAGGGCCATGAGCAGCATCAGGACGGAAACACCGATCATCACCCAGACATCAAAACGGACCAGTTGGCGCGAGACCATCAACGGGGTCAAGGCCGCGGAGAGTCCGAGGATCAGAAGGACGTTCAGGATGTTGCTGCCGACGACATTACCGACGGCGATGTCGGCTTGGCCGGTCAGGGCGGAACGGACACTGACCGCAAGTTCCGGGGCACTCGTGCCGAACGCCACCACGGTCAGTCCGATGACGAGGGAGGAGACGCCGAAGAGGCCGGCGAGGCGAGCCGCCCCCCGGACGAGCAATTCTCCGCCGAAGGCAAGCAGTGCGAACCCGCCAACCAGATTTAGGACGACCACGATATCCATCGAAACCCGAAGCGGCGTTAAAGGCGTTTCACGGTCGCAACCGCGCTGCGGACCGGTCGGTGGAGTCTATGCATGGCGCAGGCGGCGACAAGGACACGGAGGGCGGGCGGCACGAGGCATGTCCGGTTGACTCGGCCTGCAACGGTCCGTACGATCGCCCCGCACGCGATTTGCGTGGCCGTGCCTCCGCCACAGGGGGACGTCCGCGGAAAGCGTACGCTCCGGCAGCCGTTGGTCGGGGCTCGCCGGGTCTGGGAGTGCTCGCGGTGACCACGAACGCCACGGGAATCGAATTCGGTCTGCTGCATCTGATCGGGCGGGACCGCGTGGGCATTCTTCAGGAAGCGGCCGAGTTCGTCGTGAAACGCGGCGCAGCCATTCGAGAGGGCATTGCACATACGCTGAGCACCGAAGCGGTGGTCCTGCTCTACGTCATGGGGACACCGCGGCAGCTCGAACTGGTGGAGAAGGATGCACCAAAGCTGGGCGAGTCCCTCCAGTTGCTGGCCCTGTTCACCCGGATTCGGGAACTCGAGCCGCGCAATCTGGCGGAGTCGCTGCCCCTGACGCTTCGGGTTTCCTCCCCGGACTTCGACGGCCTGCTCACGGCAATGACCTCGTTCTTCACGAGGCACGGCTTGTCCATCGTGGCGCACCACGCGCACAAGGCGGAACTTCCGCGGCCGGCGGGGTTGGTTACGTATCGACACCGCTTTACCGTCATGATTCCGCACGAATTCAATCGCAAGAACTTCCTGGCTGAGCTGGATCAACTCGCGGAGCAGGTGAACTTCATCCGCGACGATATCAGCCACTCTGATTTCTATTGACGGCGCCGCCGCCGAGGCCCAGGATTGTACACACCCCTGCGATGACAGGCAGGCGAGTCATGGATTGGGGAGGAGGCGCCTCATGGCACTTTCCGGGGTTCTGGCACACGAATTGCCGATGCAGATGGAGTGATCCCGGTGTCACGGGAGGCCGCTGCCGGTGTGCGCACCGAGGACCTTCGGGTTTGCTGGTGCATGGAACGCGGTCAGTGCCGGGGCGCGTGGCATTGACCAATCCTCGCGGCGAGTCGAATCACTGTTTCGAGAGTCGCCCAAAACGCGGAGATGAAGGATGCGTAGCTATCTGCGACGAGCATTGATGACTGTCGGCCTGCTGGTCTGCCTAAGCACAACCGCCTGCGATATCGGTGTGCAGTTCCGGGACGCTATTGTCGACGGCATCGCGTCCTATCTGGGCACAACCACTACCGAAATCCTCAACGATCTCTATCCGGGACCCAGCGGGAACTAGGACTGGGCGCTGCTTGGACCTTCCACGGCCGTAGAGGGGGCTGGCGTGCCGGTTCGCCGGCCCGCATCGGGGATGCTCCGCATACCCGTCGCGGTTTTACCTTAGCCGCCATATTTCATGAGTTGTCGAATGAGACGGGCTGATTCGTTGTGGTCGGGCGTGCGAGCGGGCCGGGGACACACCGCCCCCTTTCCCCCGTGCTGATTTCGATTGTCGGTTACGGATGG
>JAGFJJ010000015.1 GCA_024102815.1 Phycisphaerae bacterium | reverse complement strand
GAGGCCAGCCGGCTCGCGGACGTCGTGCCCGCCAGCGGCGACTCCGCCGGCTCGATCTTCGAGCCGCGCACCAGCCGCTGCGGACCGTCCAGCAGACGCGAGACCGCAATGCCGTTGTCCGCTGCCGACCGCTCCTCCGGGCCGCCCGAGGTGGGCAGGGCATACGTGATCTTGCCCGCCTGCTGGCCCAGACCCACCAGCGACATGCCCGCGGAATCGCGTTTGACGATGCCGTCGGCATCCACACCCGGCGAAGGCCGGTGGAAGGTGAGCTGCTTGGCGGCCACGCCCAGCAGCGGCGAGTCCACCGAGACCGCGTCTTCCAGGAACGGATCACACACGATCGGGCTGGCGATGGCGTCGATCCGCGCCTTGCCCTTGTTGGTCTGCAGGTACTGCCGCAGCATGTGGTTGGGGGCGTCGTAGAGGCTGATCAGCTCCTGGTCCCAGTCGCAGATGCAGCGGTGCGTACCCGAGAACTTGACCTCGTTCATGTTCCAGATGGTGAATGTGGCCTTGGTGCACGTGCACTGCGAAGGCGGACGAACACACACCTCGGCATTGCAACCTGACTCGTCACTGATCCGCCCACCGTCCGGAGGATTGTCCGGCAGGCAGGGCTGATTCGGGTTGCCAGGCTCGAAGCCGTAATCCGGCAACCCGCTGACGTCGGCCTGGTTGCTGAAGCACTCTCCGTCGGCTTCCTGGTCGCCCGCAAGGCAGGCAGCGAGCTCGCTACCGGTCTTGCCCGCCTCGCGACAGGCGAAGTTCCTCCATGCATCGGCGTCGTCAAAGACGAGCGTGCACTCGGCCGTCGCCGACCCACCAACCGGCAGGGACGCGACTTCCTTGCAACGATCGACGTTGTCGAATTCGCATGCGCCGATGGTCAACATCGCGCCGTCAGCCAGTGCGCCGTCCGCGGCGTCAATGATGCCCTGGTCGCAGATCTTGACGTCAACCAGGGGCACCTCGCTCGAACTGGCCGGGTTCCTCGCCAGCACGCGGTACGTCAGCGTGATCGGATAGCTGGAATCCTTGGACTCGATGTCAACAAAGTCCGAGGGACCGTACACGTTGCCGTCGGCGTCCATCGCCTCGGCTTCCTTTTCAACACAATCGATGTCGGCCACTTTCACGTCCACCGTGGCATTGTCCTGATCCATGCAGTCCGGTGGCGTCGTGATCGGCGTATTGCCATCGACGTATCCATCGACCTCGATCGTATTCACGCAGTCCGGTTCGACGTTCACCGTTGAGTAGTTCGCCGGCACGGTAACGTTGAACGTGCAGACGAGCATGTCGCCCAGCATCAACGGCGGGTTCACTTCGGTGCAGGTCCGCGCTCCGCTCACCGGCGGCGCCGGATACGGATCGCTGCCACCGCCCGCCCGCATGATCGTGCACGTCATCGGTGTGGGAGACCAGGTGCTTCGGCACGAGAGCGTATCCCGCAGGCAGAGCTTCTCCACCGGCACCCCCGCGCTCATCACCGTGAAGCGGAAGGTCAACTCCTCGCCGGGCAGCGCCACCTTCGACGGGAAATACCCGCTGTCCGGATCGTCCGCACACTTGACCTCTTTCACTACGGTCAGATCGCAACCGGCGCAGATCTCCGCACATTCCGTGCATGCATCCGTCCGGTTGCAGTCCGCGACCACACCATCGGCGACGATCGAGACCTGGGAGCGGTTTCGATAGCAACTCGCCGACGTCGGCTGCGACGGGCATTCACCCGTGTGTCCCGCGCAAGTCGCAGGCTCATTGGCAGGCGGATTGCGACCGTCGTCCTTGGCCAGGAACTCTACCAAGGCCGCCGGTGTGTTAAACGTCAGCCGGCAGCTCGCGCTGAGTGAACCGCCCGGAACGACATTCCCGCTCTTCCCCGGCGGCGACGGGCAAACGTCGCACGGACCGACGACAAGCCCCGGAATTCCCTGAACATCAGAGCACAGCAGATCGTCTCGGATGGTCACCATCTCCGTGAGTTCGCCGTTGTTCATCGCGGCGTAGTTGAACGTCGCACGGATCGGATAGGAGCCGTCATCAACGACCGGCAGGTTCGATTTGTCGATCGTGCCTCCGGCCGCACTAAGCGTTGTCACCGTCTTGCTGTACGTCACATTCCGCGCCAGCACATCGATCGCGGCGTTATCCTCGTCATCGCAATCCGGCGGCGCCGTCGGGCTCGTCCCGGCATCCAGATACCCTTCAATGAACACTTCGTTCGTGCAATCCGGCGAGGGCGTAGGCGCCGCAAACGACGCATCGCCCGGCACCTGCACGTCAAAGGTGACCGTCAGCGTCTCACCGCTACCCAGGCATCCCAACGAAGAAACATCGTAGCACGTCCGCCCGCCGCTGAACGAGAATCCCGGCAGAGGCACCGAACGGTTGCCCGGATCGATCCGCCCGCTCAAGGTTCCGGCCTTGAGCCACGAGCCGCAGCTCAGCGTGTCGCTGATGCAAACCTGGCAGACCGGCGTGCCGGTGTTCATCGCCCGAATGCGGTATCGCAGGTCCTGACCCGGCAGCGTGTCCTCAATGTCGTTGTACTGATCGACCATGCCGTCCGGGCCAATACACCCGACGTCCTTGGTTACGACCAGATTGCAGCCCGAGCACACCGTCTCGCACGCCCGGTACACATCTTCCTGATTGCAGCCCTCGGGCAGATTCGCGCCCTCGACGCGAAGTTCCGCCCGGTTGGTGTAGCACAGCGGGTCGCCCGTTCCGCCGGTGCACTCCTGCGGATCGCCCTGCAGCGGGCTTCGTCCATCGTCAGCCGCCAGGAATGCTTGCGCGCCGGCGACCGAGGTGAACTGAATCGAGCACATTGTCGAGAACGTGCCGCCGCTGGCCGCCACGTTGGTGGTCACGCCGCTGGCCGGTGTCACGCAGATCGGGCACGAGGTGGCCACGCCCGGGGCCGCGAAGTCCACACCCGCGATGGCTACCACATCCGCACACAAGTTGGCGTCGCGAATCGTGGCCGATTCCACCAATTCGCCGTCGTTGCGAACGCTATAGGTGTACGTCAGCGTGAACGGCACGGTCGTCGGCAGCGTGGATACGTTGGCCATTTTGTCGAAGCTGACGTCACGGCAAAGCAGATTCACCGGCACGCTGTCAGTGGCTTCAATCTCATCGCCATCGATGGTGGGCGGGTCGGTCGCGTCCGGATCTCCGATCGCCGTCACCGTGTTGACCACGTCGTTGACCTGGCCCAAAGCCGAGCACGCCGGGCAATTGTCCGGAACGGCCGCCCTGAACGTGATGACAATCCGATCGCCCACCGTCGGGTTCGCCGGGTCGTCACATACGTTGAAGCCCTTCAGTACGCCAAGAAACGTCGGTGTTCCGTCGAGATTGGTGAGGAAGCCCTGTTCGCCGGGCAGCAGCGGATCGTCGAAGAAATCGGGGTTCAACGGCGGCACGAAAGATCCAGCATTATCAAAATTGACCGCTTGGCCGATCGCGTCACCCGGACGGAAAAGGGTCGCCGCCAACGAGCCCGCAACGGGTTCAACGCCACAAAGCTGCGAACTCAGCACGTCTTCCAGGGTGATGCCCAGATCCGTATTGCCCAGATTCTCGACTTCAATCCGATATTCGAGCGTCGCACCCGGAAGCGCCTCGGCGCTGTCCCGCCACACAGTCTCGCCCTCGCAGCGAACCTGCTTGGTCACGCGAAGTTCGGGAAGACCCAGGTTCACGAGAATGAACATCGTGTCTTCGTTCGAGAGGTCGCCGGAAGCATCGCTGCTGAGCAGAAGTCCGAGTCGGGCCAGACGGAACCGCGTCACCGTCGCAAAGTCCTCCCCGGGGAAGGCGAGGCTGAACTTGCTGTCCACCTTCGGAATCAAAAACTCGAAGTCGTCGTCACTGATTCCATTGAGACCACGGGCCGCGATGGAAGCCGTCGTCGATCCGTTTGCGGGGGCCGCGGACATCGGAAAGTTCGTCGCCACGGGACCCACATCGATGCCGTTGCGAAGGATCTGAAGATTCGTAGGGCCGGCAAAGATCTGCTCATAGAAAATCGAGATCTCCGGCTGCCCGATCTGGAAATCATTGACCGATTCCGCACACGTCAGGAAGAACATATTCAATGCATCGTTGCGCTCGCCGAAACCGGCGACCGGCTCGGACGGCGCCCAACGGCTTTGGGCGCCGGTGCCAATGGTCCCCGGATTTCCGTTTCCATCAGCGTCGAAGGGAACCATGATGATCCCCGGCAGATCGGGCGGCGTCACAAGCTTGATCGAATCGCCTTGGAGAACCACGTCTCCGTCGCCGTTCGCGATGTTGATGCCCAATGCCAGCCAGCTGTCGTCGTCGGCAAACATCGGCGCCGTCCCGATGTTTCCGTCCGAGTCCGGCTTATAGATGAGGTACGCATTGCCCATGTTGACTGGGGAGTGCATGAATCGCCCTTGGGGCGTCGCGGTATCTTGCAACGGCTCATCCTGGAAACCATCCGAGCCGGGCATGGGCCCGCTCTCGAGCTGGTCGACCTGATTGATTGCGAATGCAGGGAGTCCGTTGTTGATGATGTCCGTCACCGAATTGGCGATGTCCGTGAGGTTTCCATCAACGGTGGGCTGGGTCTGTGCGAAACTCGCACCCGATCCGACGGTGAATGCAAGCAATGCCAGGAGTACGACACAAGAACGGCTACGACGAATAACGAACATGACTTTCACCCTCTCAACTTTGGCCAATCGGCGTCAATCACCCCACCCCTGGAAGCGCTCACAGGCTGGAAGTACTGATCCTTCTGTTCCCCTGCTCATTTGCGCGGCACCGGCCGCACAAATATCCTGCCCGATAATCTGGAACGAATATCGGACGGAAAATAGGTTATCAGACATGCGCGGGCAGGTCAACGATTAAAGCGAGAATAGCCAGGAGGCGGGTTGCCAACGAAGGAAGGATGATTCCGGCGGAACGATCTTACTGGGACCGATAATAACACCGGTACGCCCCGTCAACTGCGGCGTACCGGTGCGTTCCTTTACTCGATCTCCAGCAGCGCGATAGGCTGGCGAATTCGACTGGCCTGCTAACGGCCAAGATCCGTCGTTGAAAAGAGATCGTGGAAGGCACTCGCCCAGATTACCGCGCCGTTGGCGCGAACGCCCGTCCCAATCACTCCCCCCACAGTATTCGTGTTTGATATTGAAACCAGGCTGTACGGCGAATAAGGATCAACAACGTCAAACACGTACAACTCAAATGGCCAGAGACTTGCGTACGCGAACGCCATGTGCAGCGTGCTATCGCCCAGGACGATACCGCTCGGCTGCCTTCCCGCAAATGCTCGACCGTCGATGGTCGCGGTGGGACGCACATCTGCGGGGCTGACAACCTGAAACAGATTGACGCCCAGTGCTGTGACGCAGGCCACCAGCCCGGTCTCATTGGCCGTAATGCGATCCACAACAGCGCTGGCCATGACCGTGCTCGAAACGAAGATCGGTCCCGCTTGCGGGAACGCCGGATTGAACCGCGATACATCCACGACGTGAACACCGCCGACTTCGTCCGCAACGAAGGCGACTCCTCCGCCCAGCGCCAGCCAGCGGGCCGTGTGACCATTGGGAATCACCGCCTGTCCCAGCAGACGCGGTGCCGTCGGCAGCGAAACGTCGAGGACCTTGAGCCCCGCCGGTCCGGCCGCCAGGAACGCGAGCTTTCCGATCGCTTTCACGTCGTAGACCTGCTGACCGTCCAGGGCATTCGTGTCATAGGTGAACACGCTGCGAAGGACGGGATTCAACGGATTGGTATATATGTCAAGTCCCGCAGGTCCGCGAGCGACCAGGACGCGCTGCTCCGCCGCAGCCACATTCCATCCGCTCGACGCCGGAAAAACGCCACCCACGATGTAGCGCAGGTTCGAAGGGTCGCTTACGTCAATCGCCGCAAGCTCATCCGTCATGCGAATCACCCACGCGATGTTCCCGTCGACCGCCATCGAACGCGTTTGCCGTGCAACCGTGGGGAGGAAGTCCAGCACCTCGACGCCATCAGCCACGTATACTGTCTTCGTCACCGCGTCCGATTCACTCGCATCCGCGTTGTACACTGTCAGGGAGACCCCGACCGATGTCGGACCGCTATATGTTCGCGCTTCGCTCGAACTCGTGCTGATAAGCTTGCCGTCTTCACGCCACCGATAGTAAGCCGCGCCGGCGCTCGTCGACGCCAGCACCACGCGCTCGCCGTATCCGATTGGGTCATCTTCGGACAAGCCCACCGGCTCCCACGTTTCCTCGCCGGTATGGGGATCCACTTCCGCAAGCCGCAACACCTGAAAGTTGGCCACCAGTCCCTGGGCGGCAGCAGGCGCCACGTCAATCAGCCTGGACGTGCTTCCGACGCGGGTCTTGGTCAGCCCGACCAGAAGTGTCACTTCCCAATATCCGGGTTCATTGAAGGCGAAACTGACGTTCCGACCCTCGTCCGTATGCACCACATCGCACGGACCTTCCGTCGTTGCGCAACGAGCGAATTCCCACCGGTGCATTCCCGACCGGGCCAATCCGACATCCGCTGCAAAGCTCACCTGCTCACCGACGCTCGGGTTACTCGGAATGAAATCGAATTCGATCTTGAACGGGTCACCCCGGCCGCCATCGGCTCGATCGGGCAATCCCAGCGTGGCTCCCAGCAGAACCAGACCCACGGACCCGAACCGCGGCAGCCAGCCGCACGCCGTCGCGTGTCGGCCCGCTTCGGGCCTCTTGGCTGGACGCAGCTCAATGGACGACTCGATTCCCGAACCCAACTGCAGCGTAGTCGAACGCACGGGCGTTCCCCTGTCGCTGGAGGAGGCTCGAAGACATGCGATTTCGCCGGCTCCGAACAGCGCGCAGGCGAACTCGTCCGGCTCGACGCCGGGCGTCTCAGGGGGGAAAGCCACCGATGTGCCATTCCCGGGTACCGGCACGGCCCCAGCCGCGCCAGGAACTGCCCATACCCCGGTGATGATGGCAAGGATGCACCCTATCCACCGGAATTTGCGCAGATTACCCAGAATGTCTATATATGCAGCTTCCAATTCGGGATCGCCTCTCGCAACTTTGACCGGCGTCCGTTGCCGGCTTTCGTTTGCCCAACGTATTTAAGGAGAGCGCAAATGTCCGGAAAAGTCAAGTGGCGGCTTGATTATCGGACACAATCCGCGGCAGGCGTGATTCGGGCGGGGTCCTTCTGCCGCACATCGGGGCGCCATGGCCCGCGGCGCAAAAAGCAGGCCGGGCCGAAGCGGAAATCCGCTTCGACCCGACCTTATCCGTCAACAAAGACCCGTCATCGCAATGGAGTCGTGTAAGGCCCTGCTACCGTTGGCACGTTTCGGAGCCGCACGATACGAACCTCCGCTGTTTCCTCCAAGGCGGTAGTTCGTGGTCCTGCTAGCGTGACAAACGGTCGACACCACCGCGATCAACCTTGACCTCCGACAGGCCATCGGTGCCGCGCTCCTGATTCGGATTTGACGTCACGTCCGCATAAATCGTCGCGCTCTCGACGCCCAAACCAACGAGGTTCGAGCCGGCCTGAGCATAATCGACGCCCGCGTCAAAGCGCAGGTACTTCATCGACACGCCGAGCAGGGCCGTAGCCTTGCTCACGATGCCGTTCTCGGGATCATCGCAGACAACCGCGCTGCGGATACCGTCGATGCGGGCCTTACCCTTGTTCGTCTGCAGGTTCTGCAGGAGGAAGTGGTTCGGAGCATCGTAGAAACGCAGGAGCGTCTGATCCCAGCAGGTGATGCAACGCTCGGTACCCGAGAACTTGAACTCGTTCATGTTCCAGATGGTGAAGAAGGCCTTGGTCGTCGTCGGGCCTTCATTCTCCTGGCGCAGATCGATGTCCATGGGCATGAGCGTCAGGTCCGTGTCGACCTCGACCGTGCGGCCGGCGCCCGAGAAGGCGGTCGAACCGACGGCATAGAAGTCGAGCAGCAGCTCGGCGAACACGGCCTCATACTCCTGGCCGTCGAGCAGAAGCTCGCCGGTTCCCGGAATGAGCCCGCCGTTGGTCTCCGGCACCAGGGCGCCGAACGCATAGGCATTGTACTCCCACGCCGAACCGTTCATGTAGTTGACCAGGAGGGCATCGCCCTTCAGGTGGTTCCAGCGGATTTCCTCGCCCACGTTGTTGACCGCCCAGGCGATCACGAAGCCGCGCAGGACGCGGTTGCCCGAGCCATCCGGATCGGGACGTCCCGGCGGATAGCCAGGATCGAGAATCGTGAACGGGGAGACGCCCTTCGGCAGACCGGTGTAGGCCGACCAGTAGGTCGGCTCATTGCCGGTCAGCTCGATCTTGACGTCGACCCAGTTCCAGCCGAGGTGAGGACGCTCGCACACGCGGCAATTCTCGTTGCCGACGCCGAGGCTCGCCTCGCAGTTGTGATCGTAATAGCAATCATAATCCAGCGCTTCGTCGCCGTTGACGAAGTGCATCTGAACAAACACGTCTTCCGGGAAGTCGTTGGTGATGTCGATGAACGTGTCCTGAATCACGTTACCGGCAGCATCCCAACGGATTTCCACCTTGGGGTAAAGAAGAATCGAACCCTTCTCGGTGGCGCTGACGCGATCCTGCGCCAGGGCCGGCGAGACCGCCACGGCGGCCAGAAGGCCGCAAGCCATCACTGCACAAAAAATCTTCTTCATCTGTTCCCTACTCCTTCGTTCGATTAACGAATCCACTAAAACGCTTCTTTCCTTCCGTCCGTTACTCACCGTTGTCACGGTACAAGAACCACTTCGAACTCGCATTACGACCGGCCTCTCGATAAACCCTCCTTTCTCACGTGCTTCGGGTCCGGCGGGGGTCGTTGCCAAGCCGCAAGTCGGAATTGCCGCTCGACCGCTCATCGGCAACCGGACCAAGAGCCATTTCGCCTCGGTCCGCGCCATTCCCCGCTAACCCGACAACGTCCGAATCCATACGTCGCAGTCAATCCTGGATTCGCGCCGTGCTTGTCCTCTCGTGACGCCGGCACGGCACCAAGTGAACCGCGCTTCACACGTCCGAGATTACCTAAACGTCCTGATAGCCTAAGAAAATATGGGACTCTTTGCAAGGCTAATCCAAAAAATCGGCTCCGAGCGGCAGAGTCCGGTATTATCCGCACCGAGTCCGAGCGCAGTTATAGGACCTCTAACCCGGGAAGGAACCCGATGCCCGATAAGATCGGCGACGGCGCCCTCCTGACGCAGTACTGACACTGAGTTCAGCTCCCAGGAGGTTTCACCGCCGTGACCGTTTCCCCAGGTCAACGGCGTGCATGTCAATCCGGGAAACTCAATCCCGCCCTGCGTTTCCGCCAAATCAAAGGGCTCATGAGAGGCCGAGATCTCGACGCGCCTGGACGAAATCCCGCCGCTCAGCCGTCAGGCAGCAAATTCCCCCGGACGGTGGCTGCTGAGTGCCATGATCATGGCACTACTCGGATGCTCCTGGAAGCAACACGAAAACTCGTCGGAAATTCCCAGCGGCGGGAGGCCGAGTCCGACGCTGATCCCCCGCCGGAATCGTCTGAAAAATCGCCGTTTTCCGCTTGCCGCCAATCGGCGGAACCGCGCCGCGAAATTCGGCGAACAGAATTGTTGCACATTGGGGTGTGGCGTCAAGTGTGGAGGCTCTCCTCGATTCCTCGAGGATGCATCCGTCGCCGTATATGCCATCCGACACGCCGAAGCGACATCTTCTGACAACAGCGCAGGCGGATAGCGGCAGCGTGAGGCGCTCCGCCTGCCAGCCCAGCGAAACTGGCCGTGTTCAGTGCTACTTGCAGGTAGAATCAGGCAACGCCGGCAGCGGATCGGGATCCGTGACGCAGGCACGGGGATCTGTGTACGTTACTTCCGCTTTCCAATCACCGGTCTTGCCGATGCTGCCCCCCACCCGCGCCAACTCGCCAGGATTGAGTTCGATGCAGGTCCGCAACGTGTCTTTGGCCCGAATGAACTCGTTCTTGCGTACTTCGAAACTGTATTGCGAATCAAATTTGTCGACCGATTCGTCGCCGCCGGTGTACCAGATGTCTACGGCGAAATACTGGGCGTACCAACCATGAGCCTCTGTGAAATAGAGCCACATCCGGTTCTTTCCGGTGGAAGTATCCACTTCAACGCGAACGGAAACATCCGGTTCCCCCGGGGCGCGCTCACAGTCCACCTGCCGCTTCCAAAGCTCCTCACCCCTGATACGGGCATCCCTGATCTCCGGGTCGGTTTCTTCCTCCGGAGGGACTTGAGGCTTCAACTCGGGCACCGTCGACTCCGGCTTGGCGCTGGAGACTTTCCATGCCCAATAGCCGGCGATCCCGATGGCGAGAACGACAAGAATGATCAGTCGGGGTTTCATGTCTGTTGATTCCGGTAAGAAATGGAAACTGGGCGACCTTCAGGTTCGGCCCAAGAGATAAAACACGCCCGTTACAAGTACGTCCCGAGAACACGCTCCGTTCTTCCGAAGCGGAATCCAAGTCCGGGCGACGACAGTGTACCGCTTATTGGACGCCCGAAAAGTCCGTCGGTTCCCCAAGTTGCGGAGCTCCGGGTCGAAATCCAGCCAAGCCGCGAACGGGCCGATTGACGCACTGCGATCCGATCCGTAGCATCAACCGCTTCCACCCGAATCGGGCGGAATTGGCCGGCCGAGCTCCCCGGCGGGAGAAGGTGCGGAGAGTCAGAAGGAGCGTCTCGCGAGTTGAAATTCCATGAAGGCTGAACGTCGCCACGAATTAAAAGAGAATGACCTGTCGCACGCGCTCTCGGTGGCACAGGAGTACTTGTCCGAGCACGGGAGGCAGATCGGCCTGGCGGTGGGCGCGGTCGTCGTGATCGTCATTGTCCTGACCGTGGCGATGCGTTCCCGGGCCAACGCCCTGGAAACGGCCTGGAAGCGGAAGGGCGCCCTGACGTTTACCGATCCGACATCGGGTCGAGAGGCGCTATCGACGCTGAAGACGCTGGCAGACGGCTCGAGCGACCCGACCTTCGTGCTCTCCAGCCTTTTGGACATCGGGGCGAATGCCCTGCGGCTGGCGCAGCAGGTCGAGGCGCCTCCGGATGCGGAACTCAATCTTCAGGCTCAAGCCGCGTACGAGAAGATGCTCAGCCGATTTCCATCCAACCCGATCGCCGTCGGCGCGGCGCATGTGGGGCTGGCAACCGTCGCCGAGAACCAATTCGCCATCGACGGAGACATGGACCACAAAGAAGATGCGCGCCAGCATCTCCAGGCGGTGATCGACGCCAAGAATCTCGCGTCAACGCCTTATCAACTGGTGGCGTCGGATCGACTGGCGGCGCTCGATCGCACATTCACGAGGGTTCGCTGGGCCGAACCCAAACCGGCAGAAGAGGAAACGGCATCTGCCCCGACAGCCCCGCCGGCAGATGAGACGATCAAGCCCAAGCAGATCTCTTTTGAGGACCTGCCCGAAGATTTGCGGAAGCACATTCAGGAGCTGCAGGAGCAGGAAAAGCAAGGTGCGGCCCCCGCCGCGAAGCCGGAAACGAATCCGCAACCCGCAGGCTCCCCGAACCAGAACAGTCCGAGCGGCGGATGACGGGAGCTTCTCCTGGTCCCTAAACGGGGCTTCCCGGAACAGGGCGGACGGGGCCAGAATCCATCGGCGGAGGACAAGGGTGCTCCGATGCCGAGGACAGCATTGAATCTCATTCCACGCTTCCCAAGGATGCCCCTTCCGCCGTTTCAGTCCCAGCGGCTCGCAGCCGCGCTGTTGCCGGTACTCATTCTTGTACTTCCCGGCTGCCGGACCGGCCCACATCTCGAAGCAGAGACACCAGTTGTTCGCCTGGCAGCCGGAATCGACCTGGATTCACTTTCGCGAACGGTCCTTCTTTCGAACCACGCGGCAATCGGCGAGACAATCTCCTTCGTCGTTGCGGTGGAGATTGAGCGCGGAGCACTCGTCACGCCGTCGCTTCGAAGCGAGGCGCTTTGTTACGGTGGCGAGCGCATCCCGACTTCCGCGCTGAGCATCTACCGCCTCCAAGGCGTCCGCGCCGGGCCCAATCCGGGGTGGTATCTTCGTGCCTTTGGAGCCCCTCCCGGTGACCGCGAGATCCTTGATGTGCTTGTACCCATCGAGGCTCCAGTAGATGGAATGCCGGAACGCATGTTGCCCGGCCACCAATATGCCTTTTGGATCGACCTCGCCGTCCCCAGGGGAACCCCGGCCGGCAATTACACCGGAAACCTGTCGGTCGTCAGCTCTGGAAAATCCGTTGCGGAACTCGGGCTCGAAGTCGAAGTCTGGCCCTTCGTTCTTCCCGATGCCAATGAAGTGACACTCCTCGGGGGAGTGGATCATCGAGCGCTCGTCGCGACCCACATCCAATGGAAGGGTCGCCCCGTGCAACTTCGCGCGGATCCGGCCGCTGATCACGCCCAGATGCCGAGAATCCGCACACTGCTGGACCGAACCGGCGCACTGCTTCGCAGCCATCGCGTCGAACCCACATTGGACTTTCTGCAGCCGCAGGTTCGCGTCGGTGGCGACGGCCGACCGCGGCTGGATTGGTCCGGATACGATACGTTCGCGCAATCGCTCTGGAGCGCTTCGACGCCGCCGCCTTCAGACGACATCCCCTGGCTCGCACTTCCCAATGATGTCGAGCGATTCTCGCCTTCGGTCACGCGGGAGGCGCAATCGGAGCGCTGGCGCCGAGCCTTCGTGGACGAGTGTCGCGACCACTTTTCGTCGCAAGGATGGCTGGAACAGGCTCATGCGGAGCTCTCCGATTCCGCCGATCACGACCCGCGGAGAACTCGCGAGGTGGAGCAGCTACGGCTCGACGCGTTTCGTGGGGCCGATTGTCCTATGCCCGTGCTGTCACACTTGTTCACCCAGAACCTGGCCTACGCGGGATGGCCCGGCAATGGCGTTTTTGTGCCGGGGGACGGCGTGACCATCTGGAGCCCCCGGGCGCAGTTCTTTGATCCGGCCGCCATGAGCGCGGAACGTGAGGCCGGTCGGCGTACCTGGTTTTGCCTGGATCGACCTCCGTATAGCGGCTCGACCGCGCTCAGCGCACCCGCCGCTTTTCAACGGGTCGTCCCCTGGCAAGGTCTGGCATTGGGGGCGGAGCTCATTGAGCTCGGACAGGTGTTTGCCCCCCCGACGGAGAACACCGCTGATTCTCGGGCCACGCTATCCCCTGGAGGTTTCCCCCTGGTCTACCCGGGCACTCCCTATGGACTCGACGCGCCGATTCCGTCCGTTCGACTGAAATACTTGCGCCGCGGGCAGCAGGATCTGGCCTTGCTTGCGTTGCTTCGCGAAAACGGACTCAGCCACGTCGGTGAAGCGCTGCAAGATGCGTTGGTCGCTTACGCGGGAACGGGGGCCGCGCGAGCTTATTACGCGGATCCCAAGCCTGTCGGATGGGCCATGCGCAACGGGCCCTTTGAGGATGCCCGCCTGGTCGCATGTCGCATGCTTGCCCAGCGGGCTCGGGGTGGGACGCAGCCGGCGTTGGAGCGCGATCTTGCGACCGACGCCGCCTGGCGCAGGCTCATGAGCGAATCTCGTGCGGTGATTCTACATGTCGATGGCGTGCGTTTCCGCAGCCGCGGCGATTGGAGAGAGGGGCTGCTCGAGGCGAATGTCTCCATGTTGCTTACCAATCGAAGTCGGGTGCCGGTATCCGGAATGGCGAAATTCGCAGTGTTTCCCCCGGGGTGGTCGGCGGCGGATGCGGCGCGGCCCGTTACCGATCTGCCGCCGAACCGCTCGGCTCGTGTCCAGTTGACGGCGCTTGTCGATCTTGCCCGCCTGATGGAATGGCGCGGTCGACCGATAACGGTCGAATTTCAAGACGGTAACGGCGAGAAAACGCTCGAAACCGCAACGCCCTCCATGGTCATGCCGCTCTCGGTGTCCAGTCCGATCACGATCGACGGTGACCTGAGCGACTGGCCTCCGGGAGACATCAACGTCATGCGGGGATTCTCCCTTGTCGCATCGGGCGGCGCGTTTGAGGCCATGACCCCGGATCGAGGGGCCCGTTTCGACACGACGGTCTTTCTCATGCGCGATGAGGAGTCTCTTTACGTCGGTGTCAACTGCATGACCAGCGGAACCGAGATGAACCAGGCTGCCGATACCAACCAGATCACCTATGACGACCTGATCCCGGTCGGAGAAGAGCTCGTCGAGATCCTCATCGATCCACTCAACGCCGGGACACGAACACCGGACGACCTGTTCCACTTCGCGATCAAGTCCTCAGGCGCCGTGCTGGTGGAGCGAGGCGTGACCACGAATCCTCCGATAACCGCGCCGTCATCCTGGTCGGCCAAGGTGCGCGGAGCCACGAGGAAGGAACCGCCGCGGTGGACGGCCGAACTGAGAATCCCGCTTTCGGCGTTCGGATCGCCGGCCGTGAGAACAATCTGGGGTATTAATGTGACGCGCATGCACGGAGCCGCGGAGGAATTCAGCTCCTGGGCGCCCGCATCCGGTAACGCGTACGACCCGCTGACGCTGGGTAACATGCTGCTGCCTTGATGGCCGGGCGACAGAATCGGACATGCGATTCTGGAAGCGCGAAGAGTCGATGGTAAGATTGGAAAAGGAGACGGGGTAACGACTCCGTTTTCCCCGTAACCCGAGAATTCACTTATCTCCAGGGATTGCCGGCATGCCTTCCCGCTTCCAGCCGATCACCCCGCAGCGCGCCTTTACGCTTATCGAGCTCCTCGTCGTTATTTCTATCATCTCCCTCCTGATCTCGATACTGCTTCCTTCGCTGAGCCGAGCGCGCGAGCAGGGCAAGAGCGTCCACTGTCTCGCCCGGCTCAAGGAATTCGGCAACGCGATTGCGGCTTACGAAAACGTCAGCGGAGGTGTACTCCCTCCCGCTCGGTGGCGGCCTGACGACGAGGATCGCCTTCCGGGCGGAACGCACCATTCCCAGCCGGACGTCACCTGTCCCGAACCCTGCGAGTACGGCTGGACGGAATTGCTTTTCAGCTTTGTGTACAGCGAGCCCGTGCAGGTTCCCGAGCGTTACCCAGTCCAACGAAACGTCGAGCCTTCGCGATGGCAGCAGTACTTCGTCTGCCGCTCGGTGGGCGACATCGGCCCGAACAGTGGCAGTTACCGCGTGTATCTGCCGTCATGGGGCGCCGGAACATACGCGCTCGATGCCGACGGTGTATATGGTCTGGACACGCGGGCTGATCCGGATCGACCCGCCCATCGTGATCGCATTCGCCCCAAGATGCCTCTGATCGGGGACGCCAACGAGCTTTCGGAGCGGGGGGACGGGATCGGAGAGGACGATTGCAGCTACATCGATGCCGGTGAGGCCAACTACGCAGGTAGTAGCGGAAACGGGCGCGGCAACCGCTTCTCCGACCGGCACTACGGTGGGACAAATTTCCTTTTTCAGGACCTGCACGCCGAGTGGTCGACGCGGATGCGTGGTGATCTTGCCAAGGACTTCGACCTCAACGGCATCGACGACGTCGCCCGTGTGCCGTAAGCCGTATCGTCGAACAGCTTGTTGAGAAGACCTCCAGGGCGATCGTGCCCAGCCTCGTCGACAATCATGCTCGAGGTGGACGATTTCGTCACGGTTCCGGGATACAATCCCGCTGATGTCCCCCGCATCGGACGAACAGCTTCTGCGCGAATTTGTCGCGGGCCGGGCCGCAAGCTTCGAGCTGCTTGTGCGCCGATATGCACAGGAGCTATATCAATTCGTTTATCGCTTTACATCAGACGGCGCAGCTACCGACGACGTCATCCAGGAAACGTTTCTCCAGGTACACCACTCTGCCGCCGGGTTTGACCCGGATCGGCGGTTCAAGCCGTGGCTGTTTACTATTGCTGCAAATAAGGCCCGCGATCATCTTCGCCGCCGGGGTCGCCTCCGTGAATTACCCATCGAGGCACGGGTCAACGAAGGCGGAGAGTCGGCACGCCGCTTCGTCGAGTTGTTCGCGAACAGCGATCTCGAGGCGGACGAGTCGTTGTCCGTGGACGAGCGCCGCCGCGCCGTCCGAAAGGCCGTCGAACAGATGCCGGAACGGCTCCGCGAAGTGTTGATCCTGGCGTATTACGCAAATCTTCCATATCGGGACATCGCCGAGGTGGCAAACATCCCCGTGGGGACGGTCAAGAGCCGTTTGCACGCGGCGGTGCAATCTTTCCGGACCGCCTACGAGAGGCTGGTGCGGGCGGCGAATTCACCCGATCAGCAGGAGGAGCCCTGAACTAGGTAAGCTTGTCGATCGTAGAATCGGAAGAAACCCGGGCGGTCACGTAGTTTGCCCGGGATTGCAACAATCCGGGGCAGAAGGCAAGACACGGAATCGGCGATGGATAGGCGAAACAAGGAGGATCTGCTTCTTGCCTGGCACCTGAAGAGTGCCACCGATGAGGAGCGCCAATGGGTGGAAGCCGAACTTTTGCGCGATCCGGAATTTCGGGCGCGAAGCGATCGCATCCGGGAGATTCTCCGACCTCTCGATCACTGGTCCATTCCTACGCCTCCTGCGGGTCTGCCGGAGCGAATCCTTGCTCGAATCGAATCTTCGCGCGGCCAGACGCAGCATTGGCAGTCCACCCAGACACCAGATGCTCCAGCCACGACGGGCGAACGTGCTCGCATCCTGCGCTTCCCGGCCATGCGGGAATGGGTCGCTGTCGCCGCCTGCATCACCATCCTGGTGGGAATCGTGGTTCCGGCCATTTCTCTCACGCGCGACCGAGCCCGCGAGGCGCTTTGCGCCGCGAATCTCGGTTCGGTATTCCAGGGGCTGGCACTCTATCGCTCTGCGTTTGACGGGGCGTTGCCCTACGCCGGCGGCGGTGCGGCTACGGCATGGCTGCCCGCTGGCCCGCAAGACGCCCCCTACGCCTCCAACAGTCGACATGCGTTCCTGTTGGCCAAGTTGAATTTTGGCCCCACCACGGAGGACTTCGTCTGTCCTTCGCGGGGCAGCGACTTTCCCATGCCACGGTCCGAAGTTGCGGATCGAGGTGACTTCACCTCGGCACGAAATATCAGCTACGCCACCCTGGGTCTTTCCGGCCGGAACCCCATGTTGCGACCGGCCGCGCAGGTCATCTACGCAAGTGACGTGAATCCCCTGTTTGTCGGCGGGCGCTTCAACGCGGGAATCGACCCGCAGTCCAACTCCCCTGCGCATCGCGGGAGGGGGCAGAACGTCCTGGCGCTGGACGGCAGCGTAGAGCATCGATCCACACCGGAATACGGCCCGCGGAACGACAACATCTGGCTGGCCGGCAATCTGCGTCGGTACCGGGGTGTCGAAGCTCCCGCCGACGAAAGTGACTCCTTCCTGATTCAGGGATTCCCCATCACGGACTTGACCGATTCTGACCAGCGGTCCCGGTAGATTGCATCGGGCAGCCTGTCCGGCCGGCGTTGCTCCATAGGCAGGACAATTCAAAGACAGTAGGATGACAGCGGTGACAGGTTCACCCTTGCGCGGTGTTTTCGCCCGGCGTTTGAGGATGCCAGAGAAACCGGAGAATCTCCATGGCCCGATGGATCGCGGGACTTGCCGGCTGTCTATTGCTGCTGAATTCGGGATGCGACGCGTTGATCGGCATTCTCGAGCCGAACAACATTTCGGTCACGCTGGTCAACTCGACATCGTTCGACGTGGATGTCGAGCTCTATTACTCGGATGTGCAGGAGATTCCCGAACTCCTCCTCACCACGGTCGGCACCAAGATGGAACTGACGCTCGCCCCGGGGGATCGAATTTCCTTCTCTCGCGATTGTGACGAGCTCCAGGCATTGATTATCGACCGGGCGGAATTGCAGACGATCGGCGGCGGCGACGACCAAACCGGCGTGCTTCGCGACGGGGACGAATTCGATTGCGGCGATCGGATCACGTTTACGTTTCGCAGCATTCTTCTGACCGACCTGCGTATCGAAACAAATGTCTCCGTTGTGCCATTTTAGGCGACGCTACCATGGCGAAATCGAAGGCGGCGCTGAAAACAGGCCAAACCGTTCGCGACCCATCCCGCACGGGCAAACCAGTGCGTCGCCGAGAAGACGCAGGGCAGGCGCGCAATGTGTCCGTTCACGTTCGGTCGCTTGTCGCGGACGACTGGGCCGAGGTCGAACGGCTGTTTGGTCCGCGCGGGGCTTGCGGCGGATGCTGGTGCATGTATTGGCGGCTGCCGCGCGGCGGCAAGCTCTGGGACGAGAACAAGGGCGAGCCGAATCGGCGGGCCTTCGAGAAACTGGTTCGAGGCGGCGGCGTGTACGGTTGCCTGGCGTTTGTCGGCGAGAAACCGGTCGGCTGGTGCTGCGTCGGCCCTCGGAGGGATTTCCCGCGCCTGGAGCGCAGCCGGGTGCTCGAAACCGACTGGTCCGCGGGGACGTGGTCGGTGGTGTGCTTTTACATTGCGGCTGGATACCGGCATCGCGGTGTCGGCTCGAAATTGCTGCGGGGAGCGATTGCGGTGGCCAAGGCACACGGCGCACGCGAGATCGAGGGCTATCCGGTTCGTCCGAAGCACGGGTCGGGCGCCGAGATTCCCGCGGCGTTCGCGTGGACCGGCGTTGAGGCGATGTTCGAATCCCAAGGCTTCACGCCACTGAAAGGATCCTCCGATTCCCGCGCCGTGTATCGAAAGCGGTTCCGTACGCCCGCCAAGCGTTGACGCCCCGTTCGCCGACCGGTAGTTTCTGGCACACGCGAGAATTGGCCGCGACGCATCGCGCTGCGAATCAGGATCCCACCGAAGTCATGCGATACCCCAGGATAACCAATCGACATCGGGCATGGATGGCTGTGGCAGGTTTTGCACTCGTGTTGCCGCCGCTGGGCTGCAAGGACCGAGAGCCTCCGCCACCGGTCTACCGCGACCTGGCCACAACGGACAGCGAGTTGCTCCTCCCCACGAGCGGGGCCTGGAAGTCGCAGTCTATCCAGAGCGGTCAGGCGGAGTGGGTTCCGTTCCGCGAACCGAATGCTGAAGCCCCGCCGGAGGAAACGCCGGCGGACAGCGACGCGCAAGCTGATCAGGGCGAGGGTGAGAACGCGGCAATCGAGGGGGAAATTCGCGACTTGATTGCCGAATACAATAACGTCTCCAAGGAACGCAATCTCGACGAGCTGCTCGAATACCACGTGGAGGAGCAGCGTCCGGCCATGAGGGCGGTGCTGGAGCTCTCCTACGGCTTCCTCGATAAACTGCACCAGCTTGCCGACATTCTTCGGGAGAAGCTGCCCGACGAAGTATCGCGCATCAATAGCGTATTTGCCGATCTGGATCAGATGGCCGATGAGAGTCTGAAGGTAACCGCGCTGGACGTAAAGGGGCCAGAGGAAGTTGTTGGCAACCTCCCCCCCGGCGGTCTAACTTCCGAGGTACGTTTCGTTCTCGTGGATGGGGATTGGTATGTGGATTATCCGGGGATGCCCACGGAAGATCAGATCCGTGGTATGATGCAGCTCGCCATGGGGCCCTTCGACACCGCATTGCAGGGGTTGTCATCGGGACAAGTCCCCGCCGATCAGGTCCTGAACATGCTCGAGCAGCAGATGCAGATGATGAAGCAGATGCAGGGGTCGGCCGCAGATGAGGCGCCGGCGGATCAGGATGATTCCGGCGGATGACCGGCCCACCTATCGCAGCACGAATTCGGCACGCGACCTTCGATTGAGCGTCAACTCAACCGAGCCTCGGGGTACTCGGCATGTCCGTACGTCTGGCCGTCCACAGCCGAGAGGAAGCCCGTCTCTACCTGGCGGTGACGCCGTGCGCCCGATGCAATCAGGGCCCGCACGAAGTTGTCGAGTTGGAGCCGCCCCCGCCGCTTTCGGAAGGGGATGAGTTCGACCTCTACCTGATCTGTGCCCATTGCGGCGCGGATCGGCGGGAAGTGTTTGTGCTCCGCAGCGGCCCGGGAACGGCCGCTACGGCGGATTCTCCGACCTCGATCAATCCCAGCGACGAACCCTCAAATGTCATTGACGCCCCCGGCTGGCTCACGCTCTATGGCGTGTACATCGATGCTTCGGCGGCGGAGACCATGGCCAGAAGACGGCGCAGCCTGCTGATTCGGGCGGGCGAGTGTCTTGCCGAAGCGCTGAAGTTCTACGGCGACGGCGAGCAACCGCCGGCGGCGGCGGCGTTTGACACCCGCTCCCGGCAGGCCATGGAACGGAACCCTGCCGCGTTTGCTCGGCGACGGCTGATCGAACTCCGGGCAAAGCTGCCGCACGCCATGGGCGATGGGCGGGGTTCGTAGCCCTTGACCTCCCATGCGAAGATCACGAATTGGAATCCGTAACCTTGGCGCTGTGCAGGAACTCCTGAATCTTGGGCTCCCATTTGGCCATCGTAGCCTGATCGCCCACGATGCGGACGAAGTGCGGGCCCTTGGGATGGTCGATGATGGCGACGATCATCCGCTGATTCGGCAGGCCGCCGTGCGGATCGTTCGGGCTGCCTCCCATGCTTGACGCCACGGAACCGTTCAGCTCTACGACCTTCAGCCGGACCATCCCGAGTGTCTCTTCCTGGATCTTGGCGTCCGAGACGGTCGAGGGCTGGCCGTTGGGCTGCCTCACCTGCCGGACCCAGCGGGCGATGTTGGCGTCATCCATGCCCTTCATGTTGGGGAAATGCGTAATGCGAACTTCGGGATCAGATTGGTCGCCCTCGACATGGGGGATTTCGTAGAGCGCCACCGGGCCCATCGGACGGTTCCCGGCGACCGGCTTCGACTTCCAACCGGCGGGAACGGTAAGCGTCAGGCCATCCAGTTTCAGCGTTTCGGGCTTGTCCGCCGACTCTCGGTCTTTGGACTTGTCCTTGTCTGCCGAATTCGCCTCGGACTTGCCATGACCGGCCGGTGCCTGTGCGAATGCGCCGTTGATCAGAACAACCGTCGTCAGAAGAATCGACGCCGCGGAGACCATCTTCTTGCATCCCGTGCTGAATCCCGGGAGTGTCCCGTTTACTTGGATCATGCCGTATCTCCTATCGATCTCGCTTGAGTAGTTGCGCCTGCGACGCAGACCGCGGGCAACGAAAATGGGGTTGGCCCCGATGGAAGCTCGCGATCCTAACGCATTGCGGCGGGACTCGCCAACAGGCCCCGCGCGGGCCCTGTCATGTTAATCCCACGTTACACGGTCGCGGGCTGACGCACGGCTCGCAGATTCGTTGCGACCTCTTCGCAGCGGTCTATACTGTAGAGGGATTCCCTGTAGTGAGATTCCATGGCGCCCAAACGCGACTATTACGAAGTACTCGGCGTACCGAAATCCGCCTCCAAGGAAGCGATCAAGCGGTCCTATCGCGAGCTCGCCAAGAAGTATCATCCCGATCGTAACCCGAACGATCCGTCGGCTGAAGAGAAGTTCAAAGAGGTCCAGCAGGCCTACAGCGTGCTCAGCGACGCGAAGAAACGCGAGGAGTACGACCGCTTCGGCGAAGTCGGTGTGGGCCAGTGGCAGACCAAGCCCGGCGGCCAACGCGTGTACCAGTGGGGCCCCGGGCATGAGGTCCGCCAGGAGGACTTAGAGGATCTGTTTTCCGCAATTGGCGGCACGGGATCGGGTCCGTCGAGCATCTTCGAAGAGCTCTTCGGGACCCGACGGCGCGGAGGCCGCACACGGACCCGCATTCGCCGGCCTGCACCGCGCGGGCCCGACATCGAACAGGGCGTCACGTTGACGTTCGATCAAGCCGTGCACGGCGCCACCCTGACACTACGGCTCCAAAGGCCGGACAACGGTCGCGCGGAGACAATTGACGTACGCGTTCCGGCGGGCGTTGAGGACGGCCAGAAGATACGAGTACGCGGGCACGGAGGATCATCCGGGGGAGAATCCGGCGACCTGATGCTGGTTTGCCATGTTCAGCCGCATCCGTTTTTCGACCGGCGAGGCACAGATATCCACCTGGAAACGCCAATCTCGTTCGCGGAGGCGGCGCTGGGCGCCAAGATCGAAGTTCCCACCATCGACGGGCCGACGACGGTGACCATTCCGCCCGGCACCTCCGGCGGAACGAAGCTGCGACTCAAAGGGAGAGGCGTCCCAAGGAAGACGGGCGAGCGTGGTGATCAGTACCTCTCGATTCGTATCGTCGCACCGTCCTCTTCGGATCCCGAGATCCGGAAGCTCATGCAGAAACTGAAAGAACATGACCGATCCGATCCGAGAGCGGGGAAGGGGTGGAAGTAACGTGGCGGTGGGTCTGGAAGCGGCCGAGCCCGCAGAACAGTGGCGGGCCCGATTCGGCCTGCTCTTCCTGGTTCTCGGCGTCGGCCTGCTCGTCATCGCCTGGGCAAGCTGGGCATACCGCATTTCGGATCGGGACGAGACCGAAATCGTGGCCGGGCAGCCGTCCATTCCGTCGGAGCCCTCGCCGCGCCAAGTCACCACGATTCAGGCGGCCCAATGGCTCCTCATGTGGTCGGCCTTGCTGCTATTGGCCGTCATTGTGGGAACCTACGCGGTCGTCCGGGGGGCCCGGCGTTTTCGGCAATTGGCGGATCACAAACGGGCTCCGCCCACGCCGCTGGAGGACATCTGGTCGCAGCACAGGGCGCCGAGATTGGACGACGAGGACGAGACCTAATCTGCTTGGCGGGGAGTGTTGTCCGATTGAATCCAGCAGGCAAGACAGCCTTGGTAACCGGATCCGGACGCCGCGTCGGCAGGGCCATCGCATTGGAACTGGCGCGATCCGGCTGCGATGTGCTCGTTCATTATCATCGCTCAGCGAGCGAGGCGCAAGGGACAGCGGCTGATGTGCGGGCCTTGGGACGCCGCGCCGAAGCAGTTTGCGCGGACCTTTCCAAGCCCGACGAATGGGATCCGCTCGTCCACCAAGCCGTCGGACTCACCGGCCGGCTCGATGTTCTGGTCAACAACGCCAGCATCTTTCCTACGGATTTCCCTGACACACTTGAATCGATGAACGTCGGCTTCTGGGAGCAGATGCTTCGCGTGAATCTGCTTGCACCCGTCGGACTGGTCCGAGCAGCCGTACCGCACCTCAAGGCCTCCGGTGGCGGTGTTGTCATCAACCTCCTGGACATCAGCACGGCCAAACCCTGGTCGAATCATCTGGCCTATTGCGTATCCAAGGGCGGCTTGGAGACGGCCACCCGGGCCCTGGCGCGGGCGCTGGCTCCGGATGTACGAGTCAATGGGATCGCACCTGGCATTGCCGTTTTTCCAGAAAGCTATGGTGCCGACCTCCGCGAGCGGCTTGCCGCGCGGGTCCCGATCGGCCGGACGGGGACGCCCGAGGACATCTCCCGGGCGGCACGGTTTCTCGTGGAAAGCGGGGACTTTGTCACCGGGCAGGTCCTTCGGATTGACGGGGGGCGATCCGTGGCCTAAGAATTCACGCGGGATGCCCACCCCGGGCCGGGCGGAATCCGCGACTGCTGATCCATCAGACCTTGGCGCCCGAAGTCGCACACCGCGGCGTTAGAAGCCGCGTACGGCTCACCATTCAACCCTGAGAGGTTGGGTATTGAAGGAAGATTCATCCAGCCTGGAAGCCCTTGCCTCCGCCACCAGCGGTGAGCCGGAACCCGCGAAGCCGGCGGACGCTCCCGACGGCAACGGGGCGGTGGGCGAGGCTACGGCGGCTGGTTTGCGGCCCGATTCGCGGATTGACCGCTACTTTCGGGCGATGACCAAGCACAAGGCGTCGGACCTTCACCTCAAAGCGGAGACCCCCGCCAAATTCCGTATCCAAGGCGTGATACGAAACGTCGACGCCAAGTCCCTCGCCAGCGCGGATATCGAATCATTGGTCTTTGAGATCATGGACGAGGCGCAAGTCGAGCTGTTCAGAAAGAAAGGCTCCCTGGATTTTGCCTACCAGCTTACCGGTGGCGATCGCTTCCGGATTAACATCTTCCGGCAGCGGGGGAAGACGTCACTGGCCGCCCGCCGGGTCCCCAAGGACATCCTCAGCGTGAAGGAGTTGAACCTCCCGGAGTCGCTGCTCGAGCTGGCCCAGCTTCACCAGGGGCTGATTTTGTTCGCCGGAATCACGGGCAGCGGCAAAAGCACGAGCATCGCGGCCATCATCGAGCAGATCAACCGGACCCGGGCCTGCCACATCATGACCATCGAGGATCCCATCGAGTTCCTCTACAACGACAAGAAGGCATTCGTGAACCAACGCGAGGTCGGGCTGGACGTTCCGGATTTCCATGACGCCCTCAAAGACATGATGCGGGAGGACCCCGACGTCATTCTGATCGGCGAAATGCGGGACGAGGAAACCGTGGGAGCGGCTTTGGCCGCGGCGGAAACCGGCCACCTGGTCATGGGAACGATTCACTCCTCCAGTACCGGTGCGACCATCAGCCGCATTCTGGACCTGTTTCCCGAGGAGTCCCGTTCCCAGGTCCGCACATCGCTGGTGTTCAACCTCCAGGCGATCGTGTGCCTGAAGCTGCTGCCCGGCTTGCGTGCGGACATCCCGCGCGTACCCTGCTGTGAAATCATGCTGATGAACGGTACGATCCGCAAGCTGATCGCGGAGGAGCGGGAGAACGAAATTGGCGCCGTGATCCGCAACTCGTACCATGAAGGTATGATCGACTTTACGGAGTCGTTGCGTCGCCTGACGGAGGCCGAGTTGATTTCGGCCAAGACGGCGTACACCGCCGCTCCCAACCCGGACGAACTGAAGATGCGCTTCAAGGGCATCTCGGTGATCGGGGGAGGCATTATCGGCTAGGCGCGGCCGATGGCGCGCTTTCCTGCCAGCGCCACGAAGATATAAAGGCCCTGACCACGCCATGCACATGAATCACCTTGCGACACTGGCTGCCGTCGATACGACCATCTACGTCAACCCCATCAAGATCGCCATCGTCATGATCCTGGTGGTTCTCTGGGGCATGGCGGTGCAGTGGGTGGATCGTGACACCGACGTGGTCAAGACGCGTCGCGAACACTGGAACCTGATTGTCATCTCCGGCGGTTTCGTGGGGTTCATCGTGCTCCTCGTACCGCCCTGGCGAGGATGGCTGTTTCTTGGTGGGCTGTTCTCCTGGCTGCTGATCGCCGGGGGGGCGCTCATGGCGTATGTCATCCACCGCAACGGCCGTGTAGTGCCGGCGGCGCGCGTGCTGACTGCGGCGCACGTCAAGCGGCTCATGGGCGGTGAGCGGAAGAAGGCGGCGGCCAGCACGAAGGGCATGCGCATCCAGATTTCCGACAGCAGCGGGAAATTCGTGGGAATGCCGGAAGACGCCGAGACCGGTGCCGTCTTCGACAAGGTGCAGGACCTTCTTTACGAAGTGCTCTGGCGCCGGGCGTCGATGGTCGATCTCATCCCCGGCAAGGAAAAATATCGGCTGGTCTACAAGGTGGACGGGGTCGTCTCCGAAAAGCCGGACGGCATACCGTCGGGCGACGCGGAGCAGATCATTCGTTACCTGAAGCAAATTGCGGGACTGAACGCCGAGGAGATCCGCAGGCCGCAGAGCGGCACGATCGAGGCTGCGCTGTTGAGCCACGAAGGGGACGTGGGCAAGACGGAGGTGAAGACGTCGGGCACCACCGTCGGAGAGCGAATGCAGCTGCGCGTCCAGTCGCACGAGAAGCTTCTTCGCCTTCACGAACTGGGTCTGGCGGCTGCTCGGCTGGAGTCCATTCGGAAGGACATACTGGCCAAGCCGACGGGTTTGTTCATCGTCGCTGCGCCGCCGGAACATGGCATGACCATGACGCAGTACGCCGTGCTCCGCAGCCACGACGCCTACATGCACAATATCCACACGCTCGAACGACGTCCCCTGCTCGAATTGGACAATATCACGCAACAGAGATTCGACGGGGCGAATACCGACGTGAACTACGCCCGCATGCTCCAGACGATCCTCCGTCGCGAACCGGACATCATCCTGGTGGGCGAATGCGAGGACCGGGAGACGGCCATGCTCGCCGCGCGGGCCGCCGCGGAAGATCGCAAGGTCTACATGGGCCTGTCCGCCAAGGACACGGGCGACGCCTTGGAGAAGCTCATCAAGTTCGTGGAGAACCCGGGTCTGGTGGCCAAGGCACTGAAGGGTGTAATCGCCGAGCGTCTGGTTCGTACGCTCTGCACGGAATGCCGGGAAGCATTCCAGCCCGACGAGGCGACGCTGAAGAAGCTCAACCTGCCCGCGGAGAAAATCGAGCGCTTCTACCGCCCTCCCACGGAGCCCAAGGTCGATCGAAAGGGCGTCGAGATCGTCTGCCAGAACTGCCAGGGGACGGGCTATCGCGGGCGGACCGGCATTTTCGAGTTGATGATCGTTGACGACGCCGTGGCAGGTCTCATCGCCCAGGGTGCACCGATCAATAAGATCAAGGCCCAGTGCCGCAAGAACAAGATGTACTACCTGCAGGAGGAAGGCCTGCTCAAGGTCATCGACGGCACAACGAGCATGAACGAAATCCTCCGCGTCCTGCGGAGCGCGGACAAGTAGAGCGGGTTCAGTCATGATTTTTTCAGCCATCATTGTCGTCCTGATCTTCGCCGTAACGCTGTTCCAGGCGAATCAGGGAATGTTCAGCGCGCTGCTGATGGCCGTATTCGCCATTTGCTCCGCGGCGCTCTCGCTGGGCACGTACGAGTGGGTCGCCCAGCATTGGGTGGCGCCCTATCTGCTGCCAGACTACGCCTACGCGATCTCGGCTGCGCTGCTCTTCGGAGTCCCGCTGAGCATCCTCCACACGGTTGCGGCGCAGCTCATCCGCCGCTCGCCGCTGCTGCTTGGCATGATCGATCGAATTGGTGGAGGTATCTGCGGGTTGGTCACCGGACTCATCGTGACAGGCATGCTCGCGTTCTGCCTCCAGAACCTGCCCTTTGACGGGTCGATCATCGGTTTCGAGCGCATTCCACTCCCCAGCAAGGAGAAAGCCGAGGGAGGGCCTGAACCGAAGCCTCCAGCAGTCACCGCCCAATCGGAAATCTGGTTAACGCCTGATCGATTTGCGGTCGGCGTCGGCGCGTTGATGTCCGCAGGTGTCTTCAGCGGCGATCGCTTGCTGGCGGTCGATGAGCCCGACCTCGTTACTGCGAGCGGGTGGGTCAATGCCGCGCATCGCGAGGTGTCCCGCTACGCCCCACCAGGGTCGATTTCCATTGTGCGCAACGAGCCCGTCTCGTTCGTCTACGACTACACGCCACCGCAGCGGGTAGGCCGCACGGAGGAACCCGCCAAGTTCGAAGCGAAGCCCCCGGAACCGGGTCACGAGTTCCACGCGATCCGCGTCCGCCTGTCGAATGAAGCCCGGGACCAGCGCAGGTCGCACGTTTTTACGCTTCGTCAGTTCCGCCTTGTCGGAACCGATACGAGTACGGACACGCCTGTGCAGTACTTCCCGATCGGCATTCAGCAGGAAGATGCGTCGCAGACAATGAATCGGCACATTCGCACGCGCCAGACGCGCTGGGGCATGTGGACGGTGGTCAACGATCCCATGGAACCCCGTAACGATGTTCCGAACGAGGTCGAGGTCCTATTCGAGGTTCCTGCAGGGTTCCGACCGACGTTTCTCGAATACAAGCGCGGGGCGCGGGCTCCGGTGTCTTTCTCCAAGGCTTCAAGCGGTCCCAAACCCGGAGTAGAAACGGCTCCTGAAGCGCCGACCGGTTCAGCCGCACCATCGGAGGGTGCCAGCTCCGCGGGCGACACCGGCACTCCGGAAGGTGATTCGCGTCGCCGCCGGCGCACAACGGATGCGAGCGAAAGCAGTACGACCGGTGGACGGGTGCGCGGCGCAACCGCGATCGAAGCCGCCGCGTTTTTCTCAGAGGATCTGCCGTTCCCCATCAAGTCCTACCGATCGGTCAAGGACCTTGATGTTTCCCGAGGAAAGCTGGTCCAGGGAGTCGTCTTCGGCGACGTAGCAGCGCAGGAATCGGGCAACGATCGGGAGATCAGCCGGTTCAACGTGCCGAGTGATAAGCGCCTGCTGCAATTGCCCACGGAGCGGCTGCGCGCCCGCAGCGGATTGGGGCGGGCTCTCGAATCAGTCACGTCCACCGTCCAGAACTTCACCGTCGAGGACGATCGAGGCAATCGTTACGAAATGGTCGGCAAGTATGCCATCGCCGATGTCAACGGAAAGCGGTACTTTGAGATTCAGTACTTCCCGGAAGTCCGAGGGTCGATTGGCGGTATCGGCCCGTTCCAGGAGATTCAGGACAGTCACCTGACCGGCGACTATCAGCTCGTATTGCTGTTCCTCGTCGATCCCGGCGTCAAGATCACGGCCTTCAGCACGGGAGGCTCGGCTTCGCGGCGAGAGGACCTCTCCGGCGAGAACATTGTCGCGCCCGAATAGTCCGGCCGGCCCTCTATACGAAGATTCGCCTGTTGTAGACCACCCATTCCAACAGGATGAGCAGCAGCAAACCGAGCAGCAAATACCGCCAAGCCGGGCGGTTGACGACGACCTCTGACGCGCTCGCTGACAGTCGCCCCGCTCCGATGGTCACGCTTGGCGCCGGGCTGATGTCACTCTCGATCTCGTTGAACAGATTAACTGCGAACTGATCGGCCCCGGGCAAACCCGGCTCCATCTGATAGATGCCGGCGCTGCGCGTCCGCGCATAATAGACCATTCCGTAGCTGCCCGCCGGAATCGGATCAATCGTCCTGTCCGGCCGGAGGATTCGCACCTCGTCCGTTCGAGGCGGCACGGGAAGACTCGCGGGCTGGCCTGGGCGCAGGCTGCGGTCGGCGGTGGCGACTAGCGCCCCGGAAAGCTGGCTGACGGCATTATACATGAAGACGACAAAGTCGGTCGTCGCCCCCCAGTAGGTGTTGTACACCGGCCGGCCCGTCTCATCTTCGGCGATCAGGCTGAACGCACTGATCAGGAACTGGCTGCCCTCGCGCGTGAAGTAGCTCAATACGGGGGTGGAGGGCCCCTCGATCAGATTCAGGGTCTCCGGCGGAAGCTTTAGGCGCGTCCACTCTCCCACCTCCAGCGAATCGACCGCTACGTGGCGCAGCATGGGATGCGTTTCATCCCAATTGAAAATATACTCATCGGTGACCTTGCCCTCAGCCCGTACGCCCTCAATAATCGGGATCCCGCCCCAGAAGAAGTAATTGCCGCGGGGCAAGCGCGCCGTGGAGTGTCGATCCATCACGACGAGATCAAAGCGGCTGCGATCACCATCGGCCAGCGTTTCCCCCGGCGCCGACTCGTATTCGTCCGGCGTCATCTCCGCAAAGCGGATATTGAGCACGCGCAAGGCGCGGGCGAGCATTTCGTTGCCGTCGTCGACCAACAGCACGGACGCGCGGCGCGGAGGATCGACCACCGCCCAGGCACGATCATCTACGGCCAGACCGTCATCCACGCGGAGCTGGACCTCAACGACGCCGCCCCCTTCGTACTCAAGATCGTCGAAAGCGACGACGGCGACACTGCGGTCCATTCCCTCGTCGGCGGTGGATTCTCCTACTCCCACCGACCCGTCCACCGTGCGGGCGGACTCCAACTGCAAGGACTTCACGTCCACGTTCTGACCGTCGATGTACAAGTCGGCGTCCACGGTAACCGACTTCGGGCCGAAGTTCTTCACGGAAGCGGCAACTTCGAGAATCTGCGGAGACTCATAGTTCCGCCGGGCGTTCATCGACATGATTCCCACGTTGTCCTGGCGCTCGGCGACGTTCGTCACACGCAACTTGGACAAGTCGAATTGCTGGAGCGTCACGTCGCCGGCGTCCTCGACGCGCCCGTCGGTGAAAAGGAACACCGTCGCGGGTGACTCCATCCGCTCCGGCGGAATGTCCGTCCCCGACTCCGTTCCTCCGATGATGATGTTCTGGGCATAGGCCTCCGCCAGGCTGATCGCCTCGCTCAGCCGCGTGCCGCTGTCGGTCTGCTCGATGGAGTCGATATGTCGCTTGAGTGCTGCGCGGTCGTTGTCGAACGGCGCCACAACGATGGCGCGATCGCAGAAGGCAATCACCATCGCCCGGCCGTTGCGACCGAGATTGTCGATGCAGCGCTTCGCCTGCTCCTTGGCGCGGTCCAGCCGCGTTCGTCCGTCCGATTCCATCACGTTCATCGACGCCGACTGGTCGACCAGGAGAATAAGCGTTTCGTCATGACGCTCGGCCGTCTGAAACATTGGCTGCCCCAGCGCCAGCGCCGCCAGGGCCAGCGCCAGCAACTGGAGAAAAAGCAGCAGACTCGCCCGCAGCCGCTGAAACGGCGCGTTGACGTGCAGGTCCTCGATCGCCTTCTTCCAGAGCAGCGTTGTAGGCACCAGCCGCGCCTGCCGACGCAGCTTGAGAAAGTACAGCGCAACCAACGGGGGCACCGTAAGACCGGCGGCGATGGCGATGGCCCAGGGGTTCAGAAAACTCACCGGATCAGCCCTCGCGTACGGAAGTACGAAAGCACGACCTGATCGAACGGCACCTTCGTCTCCGAGAACATGTATGTGATACCCCGCGCAGCACAATACTCGCGCAGCTCGCCACAGTACGCCTCGAGATTTCGCTTGTAGCGATTTAGCAGCGCCCGGGTGACGGTCACCTCGGCCTCGTCACCGTCCTCCACGTCGGTCAGCTTGAGATCGCCCACCAGCGGCGGATCGACCTCCTCCGGGCTGAGCACCTGCAAAGCGTAGATGTCGTATTTGCGAGCCAGCAGGAAGCGGAGACCTTCCTCGTATCCGCCCTTCTCGAAGAAATCGCTGACCAGCAGGACGATCCCCGGCCGAGGGTTTCGTATCGCGAATTGCCGACCCGCCGCAGCCAGTTGACTCGATCCCTCGTACTCGACGCGTTGGAGAAAATCGGCAACCTTGGCGATCATTCGCCGCCCGCGAATACCGCCCAATTCGTACATGAGACCCTCGGAGTACCCGTACAGGCTGACCCGGTCGAAGTTCACCAACCCGATATAGGCGACGGCCGCCGCAACTCGGCGGGCGTACAACCCCTTGTGTGGATCGCCCCAGTCCATGCTCCGCGACATGTCGAAGAGGATGCTGACGTGCAAATCCTCTTCCTCCAGAAACAGCTTGATGAACAGTCTTTCGAGGCGGGCGTAAATGTTCCAGTCGAGAAAACGCAGGTCGTCGCCGACGACATAGTTGCGGTGGTCGGCGAACTCCACGGACTGCCCGCGACGCTTGGTCAGCCGCTCCCCGCGCATCTTTCCCGCGAGAATCTTCCGGCTGACCAGGGCGAGCTGATCCAGCCGGGTGAGAAACTCAGGCGAAAGAAGCTCATGCTGTACCGTGCCGGGCATTGTCTTATCTTAGACGCTCACCAGACCCCACGCATTAGCGCGCCATCACGATTTCGCCGCCGCCAGCGCCCGCCCGGCGACAAATCCCGTCGACCACGCCCACTGGAAGTTGTACCCCCCGATTCGCCCGTCCACGTCGAGGATTTCCCCAACGAGATACAGACCCTGACATTTCCGCGATTCCATCATCGCCGGGCTGACCTCACTCAACGAGACACCGCCCGCCGTGACCTCCGCGTGTCCGTAGCCGCGAGTCCCCTGCATCGGCATGGGCCATTCCACCAGCCCGTGGACCAGGCGCCGCCGGTGTTCACGCGAAAGATGGGCCATCGGCGTGGTCCCGTCGAGCCCCAGCTGTCCCAGCAACGAATCGACGAATCGACCTGGCAGTATCGGCGCCAGCGCGTTCCGCAAATGGACGCGCGGCTGATCCCGCACGGTCGCGAGTAACATGCGCTCAGCCGACTCGAACGTATCGTCCGGCAGGTTGTTCACCGTCAGCCGCACGGCCGCGCTCTCCTCGACCGCGCGGTGCCAGATTCGGGACACGTTCATCGCGGCCGGTCCACTCACCCCAAAGTGGGTCCAAAGCATCGCCCCGCGGATGCGGACCGGCCTGCGCTCCCCAATGTGCGCCGTAATCTCCACCTCCTGCGATACGCCGGAAAGTCCGCCGTGGAAATCGCCCTCCAGGATAAGCGGTGCCAGCGCCGGCGTTGTCGGAACGATCGTGTGTCCAAGCCGCCGGGCGAGCTCCAGCCCCCACCCATCACTACCGGTCCTGGGCAATGAGAGTCCGCCCGTGCCAAGCACCACGCACGGCGTGCGAAATGTCTCATCAACAGTCGCAACGACGAACCCGTCCGGTTCACGTTGGACGTCGACCACACGCCGCTCGCACAGAACTTGCCCGCCCAACCGCTCGACTTCACCAAGCAACGCAGCCAGCACCGTTCTTGCAGAGTTGGAATCGGGGAACAGCTTGCCGTGCTCTTCCTCGTGGAGAGGGACGCCGAGTTCGGAGAAGAAGGCAGCCGCTCGCTCCGCAGGAAATTCCGCGAGGACCCGCCCGATGAACTTGGCGCTCCCGCCGAAAAAGTCACCCGGACCGACAACGCGGTTTGTGACGTTGCACCGCCCCCCGCCGCTGACCAGGATCTTCGCCCCCGGTTTTCGGGCACCCTCCAGCAAGACAATCCGCAGCGCAGAATTGGCCCGGGCGGCGAAGATCGCCGTCGCCAACCCGGCCGCCCCCGCACCGATGATGATGACGTTAGCCGGAGGAATCACATCGTGCCGCTCACTTTTGAAACCACTCAATGCCGGAAATGCCGCGTGCCGGTGAAGATCATGCTCGCGCCGCGTTCGTTGCACAGAGCGATGGTCTCATCGTCGCGTTTCGAGCCGCCGGGTTGAATCAGCGCCGTGACGCCCGCGTCGAGCAGAATTCGGGGGCCGTCGGCGAAGGGGAAGAATGCGTCGGACGCCGCCACGGAGCCGGCGAGGCGTCCGCTGTGGCTGTTCTCGTGGGCAAGCCACGTGGCGATGCGGCAGCTCATCACCCGCGACATCTGCCCCGCCCCGTTGCCCAGGAGCATTCCGTCACGACACAGGCCGACGGCGTTGCTGCGCGTTTGCTTGCAGACCAGCCAGGCGAGTCGGAGGTCGCGCCGCTCGGAGTCTGACGGCGGCCGCTTTGTAACGACTTTCCAGTCCACCTCATTCAGCCCGAGTTCGTCGCGCTCTTGCACGAGCATTCCGCCCGCGATGCACCGCAGGTCGAAAGAGCTGTGGGTGGATGTCGCATTCATGCCGCCCACGGACAGCAATCGGACCCTCTGTCCCCATGGCTTGGCTGAACGGATTTCCGCGACGGCTGCATCGTCAAAGCGCGGCGCGATCCATACTTCGACGAAGAATCCCCCGGCGCCCGCAGACTTGCCCCACCGTGCATAGGTGTCCATCACGCCAGCCGCGAAGGCCTCGTCAACATCGAAGCTACACGCCAGAACGCCGCCCATCGCTGCGTTGGGATCGCCAAGGTATGCCCGCTCATACGCATCGATCGCCCCCTCGGCCACGCCCGCGCCGCAGGCGTTGTTGTGCTTGATGAAGCAGCAAACCGCGCTCCCGCCAATGTTCTCCGCCTGGTTGAGGTCCCGGCAGAGTGACAGCGCCGCGTGTGCGTCGAGGTAGTTGTTGAACGACATGCCCTCGACCGCTGGGAGACCGGCGGCTTGTGCCGATTCAGTCCCAGCTTGGCGATACAAACCGCCGCGCTGGTGGGGATTCTCCGCGTAGCGAAGTTCAAGCGATTCACGGCGGAGATGCAGCGCGAGGCGGCTCGGCATGGGCTCCACGGACTGCTGCCGCTCCAGCCAGTGCATAACCGCGGCATCATAGCGCGACGTTTCCGCGAATGTCGCCGCCGCCGTATCGGGCGACGCCTCTGCCACGCCGCCGCCCCGGCGCAGCGCGTCGAGAAAGTGTGCGTAATCTTCCGGCCGACGCAGGATGGCCACGTGGCGATGATTCTTCGCTGCTGCCCGCAGAAGGCAAGGCCCACCGATATCAATCATCTCGATCGCCTCGGCGAATGTACAACCATCCCTTCCGACGGTCTTCTCAAAGGGGTACAGGTTGACCACAACCAGATCGATGGGCTTGATGCCCGCCGCGGCGAGTTGCTGCATGTGGGCGGGATTGTCCCGGTCGGCCAGAATCGCCCCATGAATCGCAGGGTGCAGCGTTTTTACCCGCCCGTCGAGCATCTCGGGCGATCCCGTGACGTCTTCGACGAGGGTCACGGGAATTGCATTCGTTCGGAGCAAGTCGGCCGTGCCTCCGGTGGAGACGAGCTCGACGCCGAATTCGCCGACCAGCACGCGGGCCAGATCTACGAGCCCCGTCTTGTCGTGCGCGCTAACCAGCGCCCGCTGAATGCGTTGACCGGCCATGTCCGCTCCCGGCGCCGCGGGCGCCTTCCGCGACGCAGATTAGCGATCTCGCCGACTTCGGAATGGATCCTCTGTTGGCGCTGCTTGCTCCGGTTTCTCCACGTCGGCTATCACAGGAGCCTCCACTGCGCCGACGGACGGCCGGTTGAGTTGTTGCCGGGCCTGGCGCGTGTCCGCCGGACGCAAGTAAGGTACGTCGCTGGATCGTGCACAGAGCAGCCGACCGTCTGCCGCCGCCATGTAGACAAAATCGTCAGCCACGTTACTCACTACCGTGTTTACGCCGCGAAGACTCGAAGAACCTTCCCGCTTGCCATCCTTTCGCCCAAGCGCGTCGAGCCGTGGACCCTCGCAAAACACGAATATGCGATCCCCCGAGCGGCCCACGACTGTCTGACTATCCTTGCGGCGCCAAAGCTCATGCCCGTTATCCACGTCCACGGCAGCCAATCCCTCGTCTCCCAACGATTGGAACACGACGCCGCCCGACGGCATGGGCGCGTCCAGAAGTGCTACGTTCGTGCGGTACCGCCAGATGGGCGCCCCGTTGTCCCGATCCAGCTTGTACAGGGACCGGTCCAGACTGGCGACATAAACTCCTTCGGCGTCGACGGCGGGATTGGCCACGACACTGTCTTCCGCCCGAAAGGCCCAGTTCAAGGACTTGTCCAACAACTGCATGGAAAAAACAAGTCCCCTCTTGGTCGCAACGATGAGAGAACCATCTCCGTAGAGGGCGGGTTTCGCCCGGACCGGGCCCGAGTCGAGTTCCCATCGGGGGACGAAGCCTCGCTTGCCCCCGCTCAGGATAAACGCATGCAGAAAACCGTCGGCGCCGCCCCCGACAAGCAGGCGTTCGACGCCGACGACAGACGTACTCGGCGCAAACGAGGGGCGTTCTGCGAGTATGGTCTGTCCGTTGTACCGGTCACGAACTTGGATGGACGTTGCCGTAACGAAAACTACCGGACCGGATCCTTGCGGGTTGAGAACGTGCACGGGCGGAAAGAGATACACATTGGGTTCCGCGACCTGCTCGACCCAGCGTACGATTCCAACGGCCGGATCCAGGGCAAACACCACCCCGTTGTCCGTGGCGACGTACAGGGCGTCATCGAGTCGCCAAGCAGAACGTACCGAGTCGCCGTCGGTAACGGGGAGTTGCAGATCCCAGTAGCGCTTGAGCCCAACGTCACGAAGCGCGTCGTCGGTGACCAGCGGCTGCGCCAGAACTCTCCCCACACAGGCCAGACTCACCAGCATGACGGCGAGCAACGTCCCACGCGCAACTCGTGCTGCTCGGTTAACGCTCATGTTCATTTTCATCACCCAAAGGAAGGTCACCCGCGATCCGGCCGTGCCGGCTCTCCCATTCGCGCATGTCAGCGATCAACTTCAAATGACTCTCGATCGTTCGCCGCATATCCTGCGAGGAGGGCACCGTATCAAACACATGCGCGCGTCCCTCGGCCCTCGCCCGCAGATCATATTCGAAATCGTCCCAGCTTCCCTCGTACAGCGTGTCCCGGATGCGCAAGAGCATGCGGTGCTCAAGTGTCAATGCCAACGACGCCTCTTCTCCGGACACGCTCAAGCTCACTCCGCCTAGTTCCCCTGCATGATCTCCCGGAAGTACAGACGCATGTGCTCCCACGACCGCGCATCGGCCTTGGCGTTGTATTGTGCACCCGGAATCGAGCCGTCCGCCGCTGGATTGGTAAAGCTGTGCATGGCGCCGCCGTAGTAGATCATCTGCCAGTCGACGCCTGCCTCGCGCAGGCCCTTCTGCGTCTCCAATACCTTCTCCTGCGATACGAAGGGATCATCCGCGCCGTGCAGGATCAGAAATTTCGCCTTGATCTGGTCGTAATCGCTCGACTTCGGCGCCGTGAGCCCTCCATGAAAGCTGACCACGCCGCGCACGGGAGCACCGCTGTATGCCAGTTCCAGAACCGTTGTTCCGCCGAAGCAGTATCCTATGGCCGCCATGCGATCCACATCGACGAACGGCAAATTGGCCAGCACGTCCAGCCCCGCCCGGGCCCGTGAACGGATCAGGGGGCTGCCGTACAGCTCTCCAGACCATTTCGCAGCCTGGTCACGCTGATCGGTAACCTTGCCTGCGCCGTACATGTCCGCGGCAAATGCGGCATAGCCGAGTTCGGCGAGCATCCGCGCTCGTCGCTTCGCATAGTCGTTCAGGCCCCACCACTCGTGGATAATGAGCACCCCGGGCAGCTTTCCCTTCGAGGGAAGCTCGCTGTCGTACGCGAGGTATCCCTTCAGCTTGACGCCCTCATGCTCGTACTCGATGTCCCTGGTCAAGATCTCGGCCGACACGTTTCCGCCAGCCACGATTCCCGCCAACGCCGGCAAGATCCACCAGCCGCTTCGCTTCCGCATCTCGCACCTCGGCTTTCCAAATCGCGCTTGCCGATACCGAAAGGCAGAAGATACCGGACTTGCGGTGCCATGACGAGCCCCGCGTTCCCAGTCCTTCAATCCGGGAAATTCGCTCCGACCCCATGGGTGCCAATCTTGGCATGATGCTTCGGGAATGATAACCTATCGATTGTGCCTTGGTTGTGACCCGAACGGCGTCCCGGCAGATCAGGAGGTTCGCCCGAATCACCCTGGCCACGTCGAGCAGCAGGAAACGGCCAATTCGTCGCAGACGGGTCAGGCACATCGCGTCGAGGGAGCGACACGAAGGGGGATTCCAATGAACGATACACCTGTTGAGCGCACCCCACGCCCGATGGAGAGCGGACGCGCTGCCCAACCAACCTCCGAAAATCATCTCGGAACCGGCGTGACGGGATCCGACGCCGGACAGGGCGTCGAATCGCCAGAGCAGCTTCGAAGAAAGCTCACCGAGGCACACTCCGCCTTTGCCATCGCCTTGATTCTCCTCGTGGCGGTCATCACCGGGGCGGCCATCGGTTACGCTGCGGTCGTCCGGCATTTTCAGGAGCGCATCGCGGAACAGCATGCTGCGGCCCAAGAGGCTGCAACCGAGGCGGACACACGATGGCAGTCGGCCCAGGCGGAGATCGAAGGACTGCGGATCGCCGCGGGCCGGATGGAGTCGGATTTCAAGAGCACCCAGCAGACACTCGAAGCGCTTCGGGATCGACTCGGGGAAATCGAAGACCGCTTTGCAGCCTACCGAGCCGAATCACAGTCGCAGATTCAATCACTGCGCGAGGAAAAGGCCGCGCTGGATGGGAGCGTGGCCGAACTCACAGGCAAGAACAAGTCGCTTGATGAGCGACTGAATGCCATGGGAATCAGCAACACGGCACTGAACGCCCAAGTAGCAAAACTGACGAGCGAAAACGCCTCTCTGCAGGGCGAACTGTTGACAGCAGACGAATCGATCAGCACGCTTCGCCAGGATCTTCAGACCGAAGTCGCGCTCAAGCAATCCATCAAGACCCGATTGGAGCAGGAGGTAGCCTCTCTCAACTTCCAGGTTCATCGTTTGCGCGGCAACCTGCTCATGGCGCACCAGCGCAACGATCGAGAGCAACGCGCCCTGCGGCGGCGCCTGGCCGCGGCCGAGGACCAGCGCAAGCATCTGCATCTGGAGCTTGAACAGGTGGACGCGGCCCTGAAGGAGCTTTACGGCAAGGCTGCAGGTATTTCCCAGTCACTCGCCGTGCTGCTTGAGGAATCGAGCAAGAGCGACGCCAACACTCCTGCGGTGGAGCTCACGCAAACCCACCCTGACAAGGACCACCACACGGAACCCGGCGGATCGTAATCGGCTTCAGCGGCCCACCGGCACCGTACAAGCCCAATCCGTGGAAATTCCGCCGTCACGAATTCCGGAATCCAGCTCGCTTCGTAACGACGTGCGGTCCGCTCTACGGATAGGTCGTCCAGCGGTCGACACCGCTGCCGGCATCATCCGACGGCGGCAGCACACCGACTCTCTCCAGCTCACGGATGACGGCTGCAGCGTAGCGCTCCGCGCCTTGGGGATTGGGGTGGGCGACCGAAGCATACAGGCAGGCTACAAGGTCCCCCAGAGCACCGGGATCAAAACAGGCCTCGGCCCGCAGATTCTGGAGCGGGTCTTCGGGAAACAGCAACAGGTCGAGTTCGATGTCGCCGAAAATATCCGTCTTTCCGGTCAGCCCCCAGAGGAGGGAATTGGGTGAGAAGACGGCATTTTCCTCGCCGAACTCGGGATCGGCGAAGGCAACCCGCGGCATGGCCAGCATCGCGTTGACACGATCAATCGCCGTTTGTATGCCCAAATTCGCATTCTCCGCAAAAACGGTCGAATTGTGCACGAGCTTCGCCAGGATCTCCTCCTTGCCGTCGACCGGCTGCCCTTGTGAGTCCGCCCACTGCTGGATGCCGAACAGATCGCTTTGCGGACCGACGATCTGGTAGTAGCCCGTCGCGACAATCTCGGCTTGCGGCACGCGCTGCGTAACTTCAGACAACAGCGTGCCAAATGCTCCATCGCAGTACTTGGCCGTCTGCGCCACAAGTTCGTCTTCGGCAATCTCCGTGTCCAGAATCGCGTCACCCACATCAACGATGCAACCGTCCATCAAGACTAGGTCCACGCGTTCCGGCTGCTCAATGAGTTCAACCTGAAGAGTGATCGATGTTTCGACCTTGGGAACTTCTCCAACACAATTGTACTCGCATACGCCGTCGGCTGCCGTTGGCAGAATCGGCGCCCCGGACTGCGCGTAGCGCTGAATAATGGCGCGCCGGCCGGTGCGTCGCTCGATCGTGGCGGCAACACGGGAGGAGATCTTGTCAGATTCGTGCAGACCGTTTCCCCACTGGATGGAATCACCGATCACGGCCATGTAATAGAAATCGCGTGCGAGCTGAACTTCCGCCGCGCCGAGGGCCGTTCCTCCCGCCGTCTCACTGGTGAAGAATTCCAGGCGAGAGAACGCGGTCAGAACATCCGTCGGCAGCAGGACGCCCACACGCTGCGAGCCCGGAGCGTCCCCCGGCGCCGACTCCCCCACCCAGAAAACGCCGATTTCGTTCTGCAAGCGCTCTCGAACGGCGTCATTGAAGGGCCGCGCCGTCTCCGCGAGTCCCTTCTCCGTCGTGCTCTGTGGCGGCTGCACACGCCGCAATACGCCGATGACACCCGTGTCTCGATCGACCAGCCGGACCCTCAGCGCATCACTGTCGACCATCGCCAGCAGAACGAAGAACCCCACGCCATCCAGTTTTCGCGCGGAATCGCCCGAAATCGCGAATTGATTGGCGGCCTTGTAGACCTTGTCGTGTCCGTAAATGGGCGGCTCGAGCAGATCCGTCCCCATAAGGAACACCCGGGAGTACGCCTTGGCGGCGTCATCCGCGGGCGTGCCGAGACCGCATCCACTTCCGGCGGCCGCAAGGGCAGCGACGCAAATCCCGAGGCTCACCGTCTTCATGGACTCCCCAAACGGCGTCATTCGCAAATACTCCACAGATTCACCATTGGTCAGGACAGCAAATCGGCCAAGGCTCCCACGAATTGTGACCGGGCAAGAACGTCATCCGCCCCGGCCTCAAGTGCCGCATCTCGTAACGAAGTCTGCACGTGGGCATAAAACGCCACCACCCGCGCCCCCGGCCAATGTGCCTTAGTGTAACGAATTGCGGACACCGATTCGATACCCTCCGCGTTCATATCGACCAAGACCAGATCCGGCACCGCGCCCGGTGCGGCCTGTTCCAATGCCGCTTGGTCTCGAATCTGGCGGAACTCCCATCCGGCGTCCAGGACCGCGCCCCGAATCCGAGTCGCGAAAATCAGGTCGGTGACCACGGTCAGGCAGCTTTTCACAGTTCCCTCCCCAACGATTGATCATCGCCCCCGCACTTCAGCCAGGAGGCTCGATAAATGGACCGCCCCTCCCGGCGATACTTGATCTCGAAGTTCGTTCTCAGCGATTCCGGCACATCGTCGGAACGTACGACCGGCCCGTCTCCGATCTGACGCATCCCGTCCTGTCGTCGCAGGACGTCCACGATCCACGCGAAATACTCCTCGTGATCCGTCTGTACGTGCAATCGTCCCTCGGGAACCAGCACGCGCCACACCGCGTCAACGAACTCCGGCTGAAACAGCCGCCGCTTGTGATGACGCTTCTTGGGCCAGGGATCGGGGTGGTACACGTGCATCACGCTCACGCTCGTGTCCACCAACTGCCGGCGCACGAGCACTGCGGCGTCCGTCCGCATGATCCGTACATTCGTTACATTCCAGCGAGCCATGCGGTCGGCCGCAAATTTGTAATATTTGTTGGCCCATTCCACACCGAGAAAGAGCACATCGGGGCGCGACCGCGCCTGCTCCAAGAGAAAGCCGCCCTTTCCGCAGCCAATCTCTATTTCCACACTCGAGAGGGACGTATCCCACATGCGCGCATCGAGGATTTCTCCCTCCGCAGGCGGAGCCACCATCACGTCTTGTGTAACCAGCGTCATGTTCCGGCCGTACCTCGCCCTTCGCTCCTCCGAGCCATCAAGCTCCGCATTCCTGCTTCACGGCGATTGACTCGCGTTAATTTAACAAGCCACGTTCTCATGGGGAAACTGTCGGGGCGAAGGTGTCGCTGGAGCAATTGCCATCGGGTGGTTGATCGTCCCACCGCAGGGTATACTCTGCCTGACTCGGATCAGGAGGAGAACGCCCCGCGGCACTACCCCGCCGCGTCGCGAATCGAAACCGCAACCCCATGCTTCACCGACTACGGGACAATCTCGCTCGGGTTCGGGAGCGTATCAACGCCGCTTGCCTCCGTGTCGGACGCGATCCGGCCGAGATTCGCCTTATCGCCGTTACCAAGTATGTCAGCATCGAAGCCATCCACGGGATGCTGGAGCTTGGCGTTCGAGATATCGGCGAAAGCCGCGCCCAGGAATTGGTCCGGCGCGCCCAGGCCATCCACGAAGCCTTCGGAGGCAATACCGGCAAGGACGAACCGCGTCAGCCCCGGTGGCACATGATCGGCAGCCTTCAGCGCAATAAAGTCAAGTCTCTCCTCCCATTCGTGGATCTTATTCACTCCGTGGATAGCCTGCGTCTTGCAGAGGAAATCGATGCCCACGCCACGAAACTCGGCCGGCCAATTCCAATCCTGCTCCAAATCAACGCCTCGGGCGAGTCCAGCAAGCACGGTGTCGCGGTGGGAGCTGCATCGCACCTCGCAGAGCAGCTTACGACGCTCAAGCACCTCGAGCTCCGCGGTCTGATGACCATGGCCCCCTTGACCGACAACCAGTCCGCGGTTCGCCGGACCTTCGAGCGAACCCGGGAGCTCTTCGAGGAGATCGTGGCGGAGCGGATGGGTGGCCCGGCCTTCCGCGAGCTTTCCATGGGCATGAGCAGCGACTTCGAGGCAGCCATTCTCGAAGGATCGACCTGCGTGCGAATCGGCTCAGCCTTGTTTGAGGGGCTGGAAAATGAGGCCGTTCACCCCCCTGACGGGGTCGAGGAACAAGCCGCCCACGACGGATGATGCGCGCGTACAATCAACACGGGCGCGTCCGCAGAGCCGAATGTCCGAACCCAACGGAGTCCCGGCCATGATCAGACGAACTCAAGACGATCATTCGCATGATTACTCCGCCAGTCCTGGAGCAAGTTGCATCCCCTGTCCGGTGCGAATCCGGTTTCACGCCGTTGTCGCACTCAGCCTGCCGCTCATCTGGTTGGCTGGGACGGCTTCTGCGCAAGACCGGCGGGCTCCAGGCAGGCCGGCCGTTCCCGCTTCGCTCGATGAATTCGATTCGTCCTCGGTGCCCCCCGCCAAGGAGGCGGACGATTCCGAAGGCCTTGGCCAGCTCTACCGCGATTTCGGATTTCCCGGCGCCATCCGTGCCTGGGAGCGATCTATGTATCTGTCTCCCGATGGCCGCGCAGATGACGGGCGGGGCTATTACGGGCGGTACCCGCACCGTCCGTACCGCTATGGGGGATATCACTACCTCTACGATTATTCGTACGAGGGCGATCCCTATGGTCGTTATTCCTATCGTCGCTGGGACGAATCGGGCCAGGGCAATTATGAACTCCCTCTCGATCGCGCCGTTGATCTCGGCGTGGGTCCGCGGGAGATTGAACGAAACGTCCGGCGACAGGCGATGTTTGCCCTGAACAATTATCGCGACGCCATGAACGCCGGACACGATTCCATGGCTCGCGGCGACTTCGTCAGCGCCGCGCGTGCGTTCATGCTTGCCGCAGAACTGAACCAGGGCGATCCCTCCTCCCGACTCTGCGCCGCCCACGCACAGGTCGGCTTGGGGCGATTCAGCGAAGCTGCATCGATGGTGCACCGCGCGTTCGAGCTCCAGCCCAAACTCGCGTTCATTACTGTGGATATTCCCAGCGCCTTTCCTGATCCGGCGACATTTTCGCGGAGTCTGAACCGCCTTGAGGCGGCGGCCCGTCGACAAGACGTGAGTGCGCTGTGGTTCGCCGTCGGGTACTTCCGCTATAACAGCGGAAACGCCGTGGGCGCCGCCGAGGCCCTGGACCGCGCCGCGCAACTCGACCCGCAGGACCTTGTCGCCAAGCGTTTCGCTGAAGCGGCTGGGGCGAGCGCCCCGGTGGGGAATAGATCGCGGAGATAGATACTGTCCGATTTCCAAGCGGGCACGGTGACGCAATTCGAATTCCGGGTGCAACTGTATGAACGAGTCCGTCGACCCGCCGACCCTCGGCCGACTCACCCTCATTTGCGGTTGCATGTTCTCTGGAAAGACAACCGAGCTGTTCCGCCGATTGGCGAACCCATCCTCCCCTTACATTATTTTCAAGCATGCGCTGGACAACCGCTACCTTGTCGATTCCGTCGTAAGCCACGGTGGCAAAGCCCTGCCGGCCTCCTGCGTCCGAAGTGCCGCCGAGATTCCCGATCGTGTTCCCCCCGGCGTAGAGTTGGTCGCGATCGACGAAGGGCACTTCTTCAGCTTGGGACTCGTGGAAGTCGCAACTGGCTTGCGCAAGCGCGGCATTAGCATGCTCGTCACCGCGCTGGATCGTGACAGTTGGGGGGTTGGATTCCCGGTGGTCCGGTCGTTACTCGACGTGGCCGACGAAGTGAATCGACTCACCGCCACCTGCGCCCGCTGCGGGCGGCAGGCGGATCGCACCCAGCGCACGACCCCGATCATCCAGGGGCGATTGATCGGCGGTCCCGAATCCTACGAGGCCAGGTGCGGCGATTGCTGGCATCCCCCCAAGGAAGCTCCGCCCGAGAATCAGATGCCTTTCGGAACGAACCCCGTACCGGCCGCGGGGCCCGACGGTCGCTGAGGCTCATCCCAACTGATGCGACGCGCGTCGTAGACCGGACCGTCGGTGCAGCAAAGCGAGTACTTCCAGGAAACGGAACCCTCGGACCGCAACGCGACGACACAGGACTGGCAGGTACCGATCCCACAGGCCATCGATCGCTCCATGCAGACTTGACATTCGATTCCCTCAGTCACGCTCCAAGCCGCTACGGCGCGCATCATCGCCTCGGGACCGCACGTGTACACGACCAGATCGTCCGGCGACACCGCATTCCTCGTACTGTGAAATGCGCGAAGCGCATCCAGAACGGAACCGCGCAGCCCCAGCGTGCCGTCGTCCGAACTGATTACAGCCGGGATGCCATGCGCCGAAAAATCCAAAATGCACAGTGTCGCCGACAGCGCGGCCGCATCCGGACTGACTTCGCCGCTCAATCCAAGCGGCAGCAACTCGCGCGTTCGCGCACCGCAAAACGCCACGGCGCGCTTCCCGGAGCGGGCAAGCGCTTCCGCCAGCCAGAGAATCGGTGGCAGCCCCACTCCGCCCGCCACCAGCCACGCGTGATTCTTCGTCGCATGGATCGGGAAACGGTTCCCGAGCGGGCCGAGCAGGCTCACCGAGTCGCCCTCTCCGAGCGATGCCATCCAACGCGTACCGGATCCCACAACGCGATAAATCAGGTCAATTTCCGTTCGCGGCGGACGAGATTCTCCGATTGATCGAAGCCCGCCAATGCTGAACGCCCGACGAAGAAGCGGACGCTGCGTATCTTCGAACCACATCCGAGATGGCCCGCCGTCGCTCCAAGCGAACGTCCGATAGTCGCCGGATCCGTCCTCAGGTGGAACGATATGAACGAACTGACCCGGCTCTGCAGGGACCGTGCCCGCAATAGCGAGCATCAGCCGGTAGTGGTCCCGGCACAATGGAACATTCGAGACGACATGCGCATCGCGAATTGGCGTCGAACGGATCTCGTACGAATCGGGAGCGGCGCTCATGGATACTTGGACCTGCTTGAGGCAACGAGCGCATCGAACTTGCACGTGAAGAAAATCAACAGCCAAGCAAAGCTCACTGCGCAAAAAAACTTCCGGGATTGGAAGATCATTCCAACCCCGGAAGTCCGCCACGGCTTGGTTAGAAGCCGCAAATCGAGAGTCGCCGGTTCAGCGACGAAATCGCGTTCCATACGACCGCTGTATGTACCTTCATCGGACCGGACTGTCAACGGAAATGCATTGCGCAGAATCTGCTGGTACGAGTCGCTAACCTATTGTGTACGATATAATTACGGATCTTCGCCTTATTTCAGGAGAACGTGAATCTGGCGATCGGCCATTCGTCCGAAAACGACACAACCTCTGCCTGAAGTCCTCTCGCCGCGCCCTTTCCCGCAACATACCGGCCGGACTCGTCAGCCAGTCACGACGCACTTTCCCGCACACCAAGTGTCGCCTCTGCCTGGATAAGCCGTAACATATTTGTAATGAGAAGGTTACGATCGCACCCTTCTCCTCGGCCTTGAGCACGTTGAGAATATGGTCCGTCGAAGGGGTGGAATCGGCCAAGTTCACGGCCGGAGGAGAAGTGAAGGAACCTTGGGGGATTGGGTTTCGCGTCCCGCGGCGAATCAGCCCGCATACGCGACACGAAGCCCGGCGTCCTCAAAGTGGAATCAGTGACTCCCTTTACCGGGGGGCGTCGGGCGCGGTCGAAAGGCCGCGCCCGACGAGGGAGTCTCAGCGTCAAGCACACCGTCGATTCGTTACCCAGTGAAGCGCCCCACCGCTGCCGATCGGAGAACCGACTGCCGCCATGCGAACGCGCCGGCGGACTGACCGGGTGTACCGGCTCACCCCCTTCCCCGGTCAGTCTCGCCCTTTTTCGGAGAGTTTGTCACAACTCGCTTGGATCGCACCTTGGCCCTCGCGACAGCACGTCCAGGCAGCCTAGAATGAACACGCGACGATCCGCGCGAGGAAATCATGGCACAGGAACGTCCGGGACGCATCGCGGAGTGGAGCGAGATCGCGCGTCAGCGCGCGCCGGTTTTGCGCCAGCACTTTCGCGCCTGGATTGCCGCATGCCAGGAAAACCCGCATATGATCTGGGAGGCGGCGCCGGTTCGCTATGCGACGTACGCGCTGGGCGCGGTCGTGCTTCTCTGGTCCGCGTCCTGGCTGACGACGGCGATCAACCCCCTGCCCCAGGAGGCGAGCGAGCGCGCCGTCACGGCCGACTTTCACCTCCTCTGCACGAACCCGCAATGCGGCTATCACTTCGTCATTCAGCGCAAGTTCGGGTTTAACGACTTCCCCGTAACCTGCCCGAAGTGCGAGCAGAAGACCGGGCATCGCGCGCGGCCTTGCTATTCCCCCGCCTGTGGCGGACGATGGGTCGTGCCGCACACGGACGGCCGGGTGGAGCGCTGCCCGCGATGCGGGCAGACATTCCCGTAGCTCCCCAGCGGCGTTCGGCATGAAGAATGCCACTAGCGAGTGTCGTCCAGGCACCCGATCGACGTAGCTGCCCGTACGAAGAGAGACTGACCTTGAATGAAACGCTGATTCTCTGCGGAACGGCCGCATCCCTGGGGTTCATGCACACGCTTTTCGGTCCGGACCACTACCTGCCGTTTGTGGCCATGTCTCGCGTGGGACGATGGTCACTCCGCAAGACGATCCTGATCACTGTGCTTTGCGGCTTCGGCCACGTGCTCAGTTCTGTAGCTCTCGGCTTGGGTGGCATCGCACTCGGCGTGGCGGTCTTCAGGCTCGAGAGCATTGAGGGCTTCCGCGGCGATCTGGCGGGCTGGCTGTTGGTCGCATTCGGACTTGCATACACGTTGTGGGGCATCAAGCGCGGCTTGCGGAATCGGCCGCACACACACCTCCACGTCCACGACGACGGCACCGTTCACGCCCACGAACACGTCCACGAGCAAGATCACCTGCACATCCACAACCCAGCGAAGCCGGCAGACGGTTCCTCCACTGCCACGTCTCTGACCCCGTGGATTCTGTTCACGATATTCCTTTTCGGCCCGTGCGAACCGCTGATCCCCATGCTCATGTACCCGGCCGCCGGTGGACATTGGACCGACGTCCTGCTGGTCACCACCGTCTTTGGTGCGATCACGATTGCAACCATGACCAGCATTGTGGTTCTGGCGTGCGCCGGAGTCGGCGCCCTTCACTTTCGGTACATGGAGCGGTTCAGCCATGCTGCAGCTGGTTTCGTGATCCTGCTTTGCGGTGCGGCGATCAAATTCGGCCTGTAGCAACTCGACCTTTGAACTGCCCGCACAGCCCGGTTGGGTGGAAGGAAATCCCCTCCCGGTCCTGCGCGCGGGCGAGTCCCCTCGTCGCTCTCCGTCGGGCCTGGGTTCCCGCAAGCAGGCCGTGCGTGAGAGGATTCCTGCAGCAGCGAGAGTGACATGGGACTCGATTCCGCGACTTAGACGTAACGGTCGAAAATCGTCGGCGACGAGGCGGTGTCACCGCCCGCTTATTGCTGCGCATTCCGCCTGCGATTAGAACCTCAGAAAGAGGCTCCCGTGTCCGGACGGACGGACACGTCGACCCAACGCAATCCGGAGGGGGTTGCTGCGATGTTCGTTTCGACGCGCAGGGCCAACACTGGAAAAGTCAAGGAACCCCATCATGTCCAAGAGTCGGCTTCTTGTTCTGGCTTCGGCCGGTTTGCTTCCGGCTGTTTTGCTCCTCCCGCTTGGCGGTTGCGCGGGAACGGGGCATCACTTCGATTACCCCAAGGCCCACAAGGGAAACGTCGTTGACGTCTATCACGGCGTCGAAGTCGCCGATCCCTACCGCTGGCTGGAAAACCCGGACTCACCCGAGTCGCAGGCCTGGATCAAGGCGGAAAACCAAGTGACATTCGATTTCCTGAATTCCATCGACGCCCGCAGCGCCATTCGGGAGCGCATCACGGAACTCTGGGACTACGAAAAACGCGGTATGCCCAAAGAGGAAGGCGGCCGCTTCTTCTACTCGAAGAACGACGGACTCCAGAACCAGAGCGTGCTCTACGTGGCGGATTCTCTTAACGCCGCGCCACGCGTATTGCTCGATCCCAACAAGCTGTCGGATGACGGAACGGTGGCGCTCTCGGGAACGGCCGTCAACGACAATGGGCAGCTTCTGGCCTACGGCGTCTCCTCCGGCGGTTCGGACTGGGAGGAATGGCACGTCCGCGACGTAAACTCCGCGCGGGACCTCAGTGACGTCATCAAGTGGGTCAAGTTCTCTGGCGCATCTTGGACCAAGGACGGCAAGGGGTTTTTCTACAGCCGCTACGACGCTCCCGATCCGAGCAAAGAGCTCCAGGAAGCCAACTATTACCAGAAGCTTTATTACCACGTTCTGGGAACGCCCCAGTCGGATGACATTCTGGTGTATCATCGCCCGGACCAGAAGGAGTGGGGCTTCGGAGGGGGTGTCACCGACGACGGCCGATACCTGGTTATCAACGTCTGGAAGGGCACCGATCGACGCAATCTGGTCTTCTACAAAGATCTCCAGTTCAGCGCCGGCTCGACGTTGGACAACATTCGCAACGCGCCGGTCGTTGAGCTGATCAACGAGTTTGAGGCGGCGTATTCGCCCATCGCAAACCGCGGGACGACTTTCTGGATCCGGACCGACAAAGACGCCCCGCGCTCGCGCATCATCAGCATCGATCTCTCCAATCCCTCTCCGGCAAACTGGAAGGAGATCGTCCCTCAGAATGAGGATGTGCTCGAGGGGGCCAACATTGTCGGGGGCAAGCTTTTCGCGACATACATGAAGGATGCGCACAACGTCATTCGCGTCTTTACACCGGAAGGCCGCTCGCTTGGCGAAGTCGAACTTCCGGGTCTCGGCTCCGCCGGCGGATTCGGCGGCAAGTGGGACGAAAAAGAAACGTTCTACGCTTTTTCGAGCTTCTCCGATCCCGGCACGATCTTCCGCTACGACGTGAACAGCGGCGACAGCTCCATCTGGTTCCGCCCCAGGGTCGATTTCGATCCCGATCGATACGTCACGCGTCAGATTTTTTACCAGAGCAAGGATGGCACGCGCGTGCCCATGTTCATCACACACAAGAAGGGCCTGGAGCTCAACGGCAACAACCCCACCATCCTCTACGGCTACGGCGGATTCGACATCTCGCTTACCCCGTTCTTCCGGGTCAATAACCTGGTCTGGATGGAGATGGGCGGCGTCTTCGCGGTTCCCAACCTCCGCGGGGGCGGCGAATACGGCAAGGAGTGGCACGAAGCGGGCATGAAGCTCAAGAAGCAAAACGTCTTCGACGACTTCATCGCCGCCGCCGAGTGGCTCATCGACAACGGCTATACACGTCCTGCAAAACTGGCCATCTCGGGCGCCAGCAACGGGGGGCTGCTCGTCGGCGCGGCCATGACCCAGCGTCCCGATCTCTTCGGCGCCGCGTTACCGGCCGTGGGCGTGATGGACATGCTCCGCTTCGAGCAATTCACCATCGGATGGGCCTGGACTTCGGACTACGGTTCCGTGAAGAACGAGGACGAGTTCAAGGCACTCTATGCCTACTCGCCACTGCAGAACATCAAGAGGGGCACGCGGTACCCGGCCACGTTGATCACCACGGCCGATCACGACGATCGTGTCGTCCCGGCACACAGCTTCAAGTTCGCGGCAACGCTCCAGGAAGCTCACCGCGGCGACAACCCCGTACTCATCCGCATCGAGACGCGGGCAGGACACGGCGCGGGCAAGCCGACGTCGAAACGGATCGAGGAAGCTGCCGATCAGCTTGCTTTCCTCACGGCCGTCCTGCGGATGGACGTCGATCCGGCGGCCCTGGGCTGGAATCAGCCGCGCGTGGCAAACGCCGCCCGGTAAATCACCAGCCTGCGCAGAATCGCCTCGCCCCCGCAGCCGACATGTCGCGCCGCGGGGGCGAGTTGTTTCGTGACATTGAAGGAGGGCAGGGGAAGTCGCCCCGCCCCGTACAGATATGCGCTCACCAAGCGCGCTTGTAGCCCGAGACCAGCGGCCGTACACTCCGCGCCAACCGGGGCGACCATTGACCCGGCGCGTTCTTACGTGTGTACAACTCCAAGTGGAAGGGAGAATATCGGCGTGCGAAAGGAATCGTTGACGTTTCTGAAGTCTCTCCAGGAAACTCCTTCGCCCTCCGGTTTCGAGCAGCCCGTTCAGCGCGTCGTGCAGAAGCGCATGAAGCCCTTCGCCGATTCCATCGAGACGGACGTTCACGGCAATGTCAAGGTCGCTCTGAATCCTGACGGCTATCCCCGCGTAATGCTGGCCGGCCACTGCGATCAGATCGGCCTGATGGTTCGCCACATCGACGAGAACGGATTCATCTTCTTCGGCGCGATCGGTGGGATTGACCCTAGCGTGCTGCCCGGCACTCGGGTCGTCATTCACAGCAAGCACGGACCGATCGAGGGGGTCATCGGTCGCCGCCCCATTCACGTACTCAAGCCCGAGGAGCGCGGAGGCAAAGTCGAGCTCCGTGAGCTTTGGATCGATATCGGCGCCAAGAACCGTAAGGAGACCGAACAGGTCATCAGCATCGGCGACGCCGCCACGTTCCAGCTGCAGATGGTGCATCTCGCCAACGACTTCGTGACGTGCCCTGCGTTCGACAACAAGTGCGGAACGTTCGTCGTCATGGAGGCACTGCGGCTCTGCGCGGAGCGAAAGATCAAGTGCGCCTTGTACGCGGTCAGTACCGTGCAGGAGGAAGTCGGCCTGCGCGGAGCGCGCACGGCATGCTTCGGCATCGACCCGCAGGTGGGCATCGCGGTAGACGTCACCCATGCCACCGATTACCCCGATATCGACAAGCGCGTGAATGGCGACATTCGCCTGGGGGCGGGACCGACCATCTCCCGCGGACCAAATATCAATCCCCCGCTCGAGAATCTGATTGTCGATACCGCCAAGCGCAAGCGTATTGCCTTCCAATGGGAGGCTGCGCCCGGCAGCACGGGAACGGACGCCAACGCCCTCCAGCTCAGCCGCGCCGGCGTGGCGACGGCCTTGATCAGCGTTCCCAATCGCTACATGCACACCCAGGTGGAGATCGTCAGTCTTTCCGATCTGGATGCATGCGCCCGGCTGCTGGCCGAGACCATCTGTCGCATCGACCGGCGGACCGACTTCATCCCTCGTTAGGCGGAGCACAGCGCGATGGCCCCAGAAAAGCCGACGGCCGAACCTCCTCCCGCAGGAGGAAGCGCCGCGGAACTGCTCCGCCTTGTTCATGCGGAAACGCTCCAGTACGTCCAGGATCGCTTCGCCGAACTGGGGCGCATGACGGTTACCATTTGCACGGTTGGCGGCGACCCCCTTACGCGCACGACGTGGGGCAGCCGATATTCGTGGCTGATCGGCACGTCCTTTCCGGGTAGGCTGGAATTTGCCCGTGCGCTTCGTCTGTCCGCCGGATCGGTCGGCGAATCGGATCTGGTGCGATGCCTCGACGGCATGACCCTTTACGCGACGCCGATTCAGGACGATGACAAAGCGCTGGCGACGATCGTCGTCGGCACGCGGGCCCATCCCGTACCGGGGCGTGAGACGTGCGTTCACCTGGCAGAAAAATACGGGCTCGACGCCGAGGTTCTCCACCGCGACGCAAAGATGATCAATCCGCTGCGTGGCGGCTCCCCCGAGGCCATCCGCCGCTTCGCCGACACGCTGGCGTCGATCATCGCGACACTCTATCGCCAGGCGCGTCGCATCGAGCGACAACTTGCGGATCTCAATGCACTACACTCACTTTCACAGCTTCTCGTCGGGACGCCGCGATTGCAGGAAATTCTCGACGTCACCGTCCGGCAGGTGGTCGAAGTCCTGCCCGTCAAGGCCTGCGGAATCCGCCTGCTGAACGAGGAAACCGGCGAACTCGTCATCCGCGCGACCTGCAATCTCTCCGAAGAATACCTCCGCAAGGGGCCGGTCACCTTGCAGGATAACGCCATCGATAAGGCCGCCTTTTCCGGCGAGGCGGTTTACATTGCCGACGCGCCCAACGACCCGCGAATCCGCTACCCCGAAAACGCGCGGCGGGAGGGCATTGTCAGCGGACTCTGCGCTCCCATGACCTACCGCGGAAAAACTGTGGGCGTCATCCGCGTCTACACCGGCCATCGCTATGAATTCAGTGACGAGGAAGTGACGCTGCTCCGCTCGATGGGCACGCAGGCTGCCGCCGCCATCATCAACGGCCAGCTTCACGAGGAACGCGCCCGCACCGAAATCGTCCGCCGCCAGATGCACAACGCCGCTCAGATCCAGCGCCGCATGCTCCCCGCGAAGCTCCCGCAGCACCCCCGGCTGGAGTTCGGCTGTTCGTATGTTCCCACGCTCGAGGTCAGCGGCGACTTCTACGACCTCATCGAGCTGCCCGGTGGAAAGTGGGGACTCTGCGTCGCCGACGTGGTCGGCAAAGGAATCCCCGCGGCCCTGCTCATGGCTTCGGTCCGGTCGACGCTCCGCGCCTACGCCCTCACGGCCGGCAGCATTTACGAAGCCCTCACCCTCATGAACCGCCAGGTGGTTCGCGACACGCTGGTCAGCGAATTTACCACCATGATCTACGGCGTGTTCTCAACCGATGGAATGGAATTCACCTACTGCAACGCGGGCCACCCGCCGGCCTTGCTTTTCCGGGGAGACAAGCAGATCGAACTCGCCGCCGGGGGCGGTATCATCGGCATCAACGCCCGCGAGGCGTTCGTCTCCGAAATCGTCCCGCTCGAACTCGGGGACCTGCTGATCTTCTACACCGACGGCGTGACCGACGCTCTCAACTTCGACGGACGTCCCTACGGCCGCGAACGCTTCATCGCGTCCGTTCACCGCCATCGACAGCGCAGTCCGGAAGAACTCGCCGGCCAGCTCCTCTGGGACGTCCGCCGCTATGCGGGCATGGCCGAGCAGACGGACGATATCACGATTGTCGTGGTGAGAGTGAAGTGAGCTTCGCGAATCTGCGTCAACTTCCTTGGAATTATCAAGTCTAATCGGGGCGGCGGGATTCGAACCCGCGGCCTCTTGGTCCCAAACCAAGCGCGCTACCTCCGGAAAACGCGGTTTTCGATGCCGAGAACGCCGATTTCGAGGCCGATCCGCAAGGCTGTTGCACGCCCCGTTGCATTAGCGTTCCCGATGATCCGGCCCTCCACGCCCTGATTGAAGCCTGGGCGGAGCTGCCCGAGGCGGTTCGGACGACAATCTCAGTCATCGTCGGCGCTTCGGGTGCAAGTCCGGCGCCCCAGGAATGAGCCGGCCGGCTTCTCGGACGATGAATTGACCGGCTGTCAACCGTTTTTGCTTCCGGTCATAATTGTGTGTACACTATTTACATGAAGAGAGGGAGGCCACGGAAAGCGCCGAAGGAACGGCTCCAGCATCGGCTCGATTTGCGCGTTAGCGAGGACGAGAAGACCGCTTTTCGATTGGCAGCGGAGGCGGCAGACCAAGACCTCTCCGCATGGATTCGAATTGTGCTCCATCAAGCGGCAGAGAGCCAAGTCACGAAGGCTCGGAAGCGAGGGTCGAAGGAATGACCAGCGAAGTCAAACCGACAGCGATAGCCCTGGTCGTGTGCGACACGATCTACCAGGAGCCAGGCGGCAAGATCGCGCTCGTCGGCCTGTTCAGCAGCATCTCGGCCCACAAGTTCCCGGTGAAGCACCCCCGGATGGGCGTATTTGCTGCCGTTACTGGAGTTAGACCGAAGTCCACCGCGCGGCTCGAAATCGTCAAGGCGGAGACCGATCAGGTCATCGTCTGGGCCGAGGGCCCGTTTCCCGATGAAGTCGATCCGCTGACAACCGTCGATATGCACTTCATCTTCAACAACGTGGTTTTCCCGGACCCCGGTCGCTACTACGTCCGATTCTGGGGAAACAAGCACTTGGTACTGATGAGGCCCTTTGAAGTGCTGCAAGTGCAGGAGCCCACGAGATCATGATCTCGGAAAATACCATCAACATGAGTCCGACGCCGACGGTGTCCGAAGACGAACTCAGCACGCAGAGTTCCTATGCGGTCCCCAGCGCGGTTGTCACGTGCCCTGCGGACGCAACCACCGTGGATCAAATGAACATCATCGAGGCATCCGGTGTGCTTGCGTTCTGGGACGATCCTGAAGAGGACCGCTACGATGGGACCGAGGGACATACCTCTTGATGCCGGGCAGATTCTGCTCGTTCACTACCCATTCACGGATGCGACGGCAGCGAAAGTGCGTCCGGCCCTTGTCGTGTCGCACGCTGACTTCAACCGCGGGGAGGATTTTGTAGCCGTTCCGATCAGCTCCCGCGTTTGGGAGAACGACCCTTTCGGTTTTCCGATTCGCAACACGGACCCTTTCTTCCCGCAGACGAAGCTCAAGTTTGCGTCGACCGTGAAGTGGTCGAAGCCCATGACGCTGAGCCGAGTCGTAATCCAGAGCCTGTTGGGAACGCTTCCGCCCGGCCAGCTCGGCGCCGTGCTGCGCAAGATACAGTCGCTTTTCTCGGTCGGGTCCGATCCGCAAACGAAGCTATAGCCAGAGAGATCCCATGAATCCCAGGGAGTTTTGCGAGGGTGACGAGCTGGACCTGTACGAAGGCACGGTGAAAGTCGCCCGCGTGACCTACTTGGGTCCCTGCGGGCAAATGTCGGAGATGAGCCGACCGAGCCCGGACGGGTCTCCAAGCGGCTTCGGCACGTCACCGCAGCCGGCGGCGCTGGTGCAGATGCCCGACGGAAGGAAAGAGCAGGTGCTTCTGCGGCACCTTCGCCGCGCGGTTGAATGACTTGCGGCCCAGTCGCCGCGTTGTAATCTGAATACTGCTGGTGCCCCGGCCAGGGCCGCGTGATCGGCGCGGCAGCTCGACTCAGCATCCCGAGCTGCTGCCCGATCAGCCAGCCAGAAAGGATGCTGACCATGTCGACGAACACACGCCCACGCGCACCGAAGAACCGCCGCCCAATCAAGCCAACCGAGACCGCCACGAAGGCCCTTGACAAGGCCCGCGGTGCGACGACTGAGGAAGCAGCCGACCCGCCGAAAAGTGCGAGTCTCGCCATTGAGGAGAAGTTCGAGGCCCTCGACGCCCTGCGCGACGCGGCCAAGGCGCTTCGATTTGAAGAGCTTGAGCGAGCAAAGGAAACCCTGCGAGCCCACCTTCGCGTTCTCGCTCGGTGGTGTGATTCCGCTGCCGTGTGCAACAGTACCGCGCTTCATGCGACACTGGAGCAACTCCACGAGCTGGCGCAGCAAATCCTCAACGCCAAGCCCGATCAGAGCCGCAGCTTTTGCGATCGAGCTGCCACGCGGCTTGAGGACCTCGCCAACGCGATCGGGCTGCACGAGCCGGAAAACTGGCCGGCCACGCTCGTGGACCGTTCCGGCGCATGGGGCCCGCCCGAGGTCGCGCCATCGCGTGAGCAGGTTTGGGAATTCCTGGAATTCGTGGAGCGCCACGGAATCATCGACGCGGACGGCGGCGCCACGATCCCTGCCGGCGGATTCGAACTCGGCTTGATTGTGCCCCACGTATTGAGGCGCGATACGCGCCGTGCACACAGGGAGCAGTTAATTGCCTCCTGGACACGGGTGAACAAGGACACGCTGATTCGAGAAGCGCCGTGGGCCTACCTTTGCGGGCAGATTCTCGATCGAATCCGAGCCGAGAACCGGCAGGACGGGACCGCGAAGATTATGGCGGCGGAGCTGCGCCAACTTCGCCAAGCAGTTGGCTTGCCGTCACGCAATCCGCCGTCTATTTCAGAGGACAGGGCCAGCCTGACCGCAGCCTCCCGTGAGATCGTGCTCACGGACGCCCAGCACGAGATTCTGGACGAGCTTTCTCGACGGCCGACGGCGACGAAGCTGATCGATCTTACGGCTGCCCTCGGCCACGATCGCGGGGCTCTCTCCGGGAATTGCCAGGAGCTGATTAGGCTCGGGCTGCTCGTGCGTATGGGTATCCGCAAGGGCGTCGCGATCACGCAAGCGGGACGTGAGCTGCATTGTAAGATCACGCCCACAAAATCCCCATTGCATCCACATTAAATCCCCCCAAGCGTTTTGAGGCTCGGCCACAATGCCGGGCATGGATACCGAACCCCGACAACGAAAACTAGTCCCCCTGCTGACGATGGCCCGACGGCTGGGCGTTACGCAGAAGTGGCTTCGAGTCGAAGCCGATGCTGGGAGGCTCCCTGCACTCAAGGCTGGGGCTCGCCTGCTCTTTGTGCCTGAGGCTGTCGAGGCCGAGCTCTTGAAGCGTGCAACGGCGACGGCCCCAACGAAGGGGGGCTCTGATGGCAAGTGACACGAACGTGGCACCGCCGACACTCCCGCCCCCGCTCATGGGCGACCCGCTGCTTGGCATTGAACAGATCGCCCAATGGGTAGGTGTCGCTCAGAGGACTATCCGCCGTGAAATCGCGCGTAGCAATTTCCCCCCCCCGGATGCGCGGATCGGACGGTTGCTTCGCTGGAAGATGACTACGCTCGCGCTCTGGCTCGAAAACCAAGCACCGGGGGGCCGGAATGGCAAGTGACCGGGCAAAGACCACCGGCCCGCCAGAATTGCCGGCGTGGATTCGCGACAGCGACGCTTTCCGGCGGATGACCGCACATCAGCGCAACACACTGCGGACAATCGCACGGCGCTGTAGATGGACGCCCTTCTGCGGTGGAACCCTTGGCGTGGCGCTGTTGGGCGGTGACTTTCCGGAGGAGGCTGGTTTGTCAATCGCTGGCATGTACCGCCACGCCGCCCTGCTGGAGGGTGCGAACTTCATCGTGTGCATCGGAAGGCTCGGCCGCCAGGGGGTTAAATGTTACGCCATACCCGGATCGCCCAGTGCCCTGAAGAGCATCGAGTCGATCAGATTCAAAAGCATTGCGGCCGCAAGGGCACACCTTGAATACTACTCAAAAAAACGCGGTGACGACCACTCAAAAACACGTGGTGACGAGTACTCAAAAAAACAAGCGCCACTCCAGGATGAGAATCGCGCCTACTCAAAAGCGAATGGCGCCTGCTCAAAAGCACACGAATCTTTTTGGTCGCGGTAGGACCCCGGGTTGCCCCGGGGCCCCCGCACAGATCCGTACAGGCGGAATTACCGCATACGGCTCCTACTTCGGGTGCTTGGCGTAGAATCGCTCGTTGGGATACGGGTGCAATATCC